>JADLKP010000312.1 GCA_016838945.1 Methanobrevibacter sp. | reverse complement strand
TTTTATTATTTTTATTTTATTTTTTAAATTTTTATTTTTATTTTTACTATTTTTTTAATATTTACTATTCTATTTTCTAATTAAAACGGCTGGTGTATGTATGATTGAATCTAAAGATTCAATGGTAACTCCATCAGTATCAGAACCTAAGACTTCTTTTACGCTATAAATGGTTTCCATAGCTGTGGATAATGATTTTTGATAATCTTCTGCAACGTTAGCCATTTCAATGGCTTCAGCAACCTCAATTTTCCTTGAACAGCCAAGAGGGGTTGATCCTAAATTCTCGGACAATTGGCCTAAAGTGTATCCAAAAACACCTTTGTCTGCTTCAATTCCAGGAATGGCTATTGGAAGTCCTGTGAAATATTTGTCTCCTCTTTTGTATGTTGCGTCTGTATCGATTATTAGGGTAGTTACAGTATTTCCTGTTTTATTTTTGATGTCTTCTGTAATGTCTTGAGCCACCTTTTCAGGATTTTCTGGAAGCAAGGAAACGCAGGTTCCTGGTGCATTGCTTAAATCAATTCCAGCTTCTGATGCAGGTTTCAATGCATGTTTCCAACCGTATAAATCCAAAACAAGTTCCTTATGCCTTTTTGATTCTTCTGGAAGCTTTCTTAAATTCTTGATGGTTCTTTCCTTTATTCCAAGAAGTGGTCCTAAGATGTATCCCCAGAAGTATTTGCTCCAGTAGGTTGCTAAAAATGTAGCCTTGAATGATGGTGTGTAGTCTGCTTCGTCAACTAATCTTCCTTGAGATACAGAAATTGGAGTTTCTGCAATAACTAGATAATCACCTTCGTTTGCAAGTTTTGAGATGTCTTCTATCATGAAATCAATGCTTTCATTAGGTTTGATGTAATGTGTTTCAATAGGAATGACTTTATATTCCTTGATTTCAACATACTTATATTTTTGACCTTCCTCGGTTTCCGCTTCTTTATAGGTTGGATTAGTTGTCATGGTATCTCAATAGTTAATTCAATCAATAGTATAATTTTATAATAGTAAATATATAATTATTATTGTATTGACTTAAAATTTTTGACTTAATAATTTTTAATTTCAATTTACCATTGGAGGTTTTATTATGGAAAAAGCAATAACCTATTTTGAAGAACCAGGTATTGAAAATACCGATGCACTTATTGGCCTTGTCAAAGAAAGATTGGAAGGCTCAGACATTAAATGTGTGGCTATTGCATCTGCAACCGGTGCAAGTGCTCTAAAGCTTAATGAAGCATTAAAAGGATTGGATGTAACAATCGTAAACTGTTCCCACCATGTAGGATTTAAGGGAGCAAATCAAGCGGATATTGATGATGAGACAAAAGCTAAACTTGAATCTGAAGGAATTGTAACCTTTATGGGGTCCCATGCTTTAAGCGGTGTCGGCAAAAGCATTTCCAAAAAATTTGGTGGAGCAACTCCTGTTGAAATCATTGCAGCAACCTACAGAACAATAGGTCAAGGAATGAAAGTATGTGCAGAAATCTCTATCATGCTTGCGGATGCAGGATTGATTCCAGTTGGTGAAGAGATCATAGCTATTGGCGGTACAGGTCATGGAGTTGACACAGCTGTTGTAATGACTGCAGCTAACATGACCAATGTATTTGATATGAAATTCCATGAAATCATAGCAATGCCAAGATAATTTGGTTTTAGTTTCAATTTATTGAAACTTTCTTTCTTTTTTTATTTTTTATAAACTTTTTTGAAAATAGTTATATACTTTGAAATAAATAATAAAAATACAAATTTATAAGTAAGATTTTGAGAATTTTATAATTTTTTGTGATATTTCATTTACATTCGAATATTAATTTATATTTAAATTTTCATTATATTTTATTTATTTTTGAAT
>JADLKP010000311.1 GCA_016838945.1 Methanobrevibacter sp. | reverse complement strand
GGTCATTTTAGATCTATTTTTTGGATTTTTTACAATATTTTTATATGGTGATGATTTAATAGTAACATAATAAATTAATTAATAATTTTGATATTTATTTGGAGGTATCTGATCCTAATTGGCTTAAGTTTAAGGAGGGAGTCGATTTTGTACTTAAATCATTCAAAGGTATTTTAGATTTGGAAATCAAATGCGTTAATTCGAATAAAATAAAAATAGCATTTAAATCACCTCATGTTAAAGACAAAGGTGGGAAAAATTTCCCATTTATATTGATTATAATAAGATTACAGTTAATGATGGGAGTGTTTTGGATAGAGGTAAACTTGTTTGGTATAATGAACCCATATTTTTTAAAAGAGATATTGGCAATTCCAAATTCATAAAAATTCACGTTGAATGGAATCCCTTCTCTAGGGATAGTCATTATAATAATGTTTTTGAAGAAAAATATAAAAGGCTTGAAAAAGATAATAAAAGATTAAACAAGAAGTTAAAATTGGTATTCAATTCAAATAGTTGGAAACTCACTTCCCTATTTAGAAGAGTCCTATCGATATTAAGAAGAAAATGATATTAAAGGAAGATATTGTGGTTAATGATGTAAAAAGAAAAAGAATTTTTTATTTGGGCGAATTAAGAGCAATAGCAATTCTTTTAGTAATTTTATGCCATACTGCTAGGATTTATGATCCATTTACCTATGAAACTTTACATGCATCCATTTAGATAAATATACAATATTTATTTTAAATATTATTAATTCCCATAATTAATTTTATTAATTATAAAAACATATTTTAAACATATAAATAATTATTTTTAATACTAACAAAAGGTTATAAGTGATTTTTATGTCTAAATATAATGAATATCAGGATAAAACTGTTTTAGTAACCGGTGGAGCAGGTTGTGTTGGAAGTAACCTGACTAGAAAATTGGCAGAACTTGGTGCAGAAAAAGTTATCATATTGGATAATATGTCTTCTGCATATGAATGGAATGTTCCTACAAACGAAAACGTTGAACTTGTTCAAGGCGATATCCTTGATGATGAAGAGCTTAAACGTGTATTTAAGATGAAACCGGATTATGTATTCCATTTGGCTGCTCACTTTGCAAACCAAAATAGTGTAGATAATCCTGAAACCGATTTGATGGTTAATGGTATTGGTATATTGAAAGTGCTTCAATACGCTCAGCTCACTGGAGTGGAAAGATTCGTATATTCATCTTCAGGTTGTGGAGTATATGGTTTGGACTCACAAATGCCTTTTAAAGAGCATGACATTTCAATTTCATTGCACACTCCTTATCAAGTAACCAAATTGCTTGGTGAACTATATACTAATTACTTCCATAACTTGTATGATATGCCTATTGTAAATGCAAGATTCTTCAATGTGTTCGGTCCTGGTGAAGTTCCAGGAAAATACAGAAATGTAATTCCTAACTTCTTCTATTGGTCAATGACCAAACAGGCATTGCCAATTACAGGTGATGGTACTGAAACAAGAGACTGGACATTTGTAGGGGATATCGTAAATGGTCTTTTGTCAATGGGTGTAGAAGAGGAAGCTATTGGAGAAGCGATTAACCTTGGTTCCGGTAAGGATCATAGAGTAATTGATATGGCAAACAAGGTTAATGAATTAACTGGAAACCCTGAAGGAATTGCTTTTGTGGCAAGACGTAATTGGGATGCTAAAACCAAATTATTATCTTCCATTGATAAGGCAAAAGACATTCTCGGTTATAAGCCAACTGTTTCCTTTGATGATGGGTTAGAAAGAGTTTACAATTGGTTTACTGACAACTGGGAAGACATTGAAAGAGATGCTGAATTTTAGTTAATCTCTTTTTCTTTTTTTTTA
>JADLKP010000035.1 GCA_016838945.1 Methanobrevibacter sp. | reverse complement strand
CCAAGTAGCGTGCGGTAAAATGGGGCACAAAAAACTCATACTTGTTGGTGGAGGCGGTCACTGTAAATCGGTGATAGATGTTGCAGAGAGTGCAGGCTTCCATATACTGGGAATATTGGATGTTCCTGAAAATGTAGGCAATAATGTTTTGGATTATTCGATTATTGGCACCGACAATCAGATACCGGATTATGTGAACGACGCTCTATTTATAGTGACAGTCGGTCATATCAAGGATGCAGCACTGCGCATCAAATTGCACCAGAAAATCTTTGAGGCAGGAGGAACACTCGCCACAATTGTAGCTTCAACGGCTCATATTTCGAAGTATGCACAAATAGGCGAGGGTAGTGTGATTATGCACCATGCCGTTGTGAATGCCGATGCAATCATTGGCAGGGGATGTATCATCAATACATTCGCAAATATAGAACATGATGCAAAGATTGGCGATTATTGTCATATTTCCACCGGAGCAATGATCAATGGCAATTGCGTGGTTGGAAATGAAACCTTTATTGGCAGTCAGTCGGTCATGGTCAACGGGATAGAGATTACAGCCGGTTGTGTAATAGGAGCCGGTTCTCTGATTCGAAAAAATGCTACGCAAAAAGGGGTTTATTCGGGAAATCCGGCACTATTAAAGAAAATATTTTAAATGATGGAAGAACAATTATTCAGAAATAGAGTGATTGATAAAGATGCATCCTTACTGGATGCTTTTAAGAAAATGGATATTCTTGATAAGAAACTATTATTAGTACAGAATAAACAAAAATTTTTAGGTTTAATAAGTGCAGGAGATATTCAAAGAGCAATTATACAGAATAAACCACTTGAAACAAAAATATCTGAGGTTTTAAGAAAAAATATTCGAATTGGAAGACCATCTGATAGTTTTGATTTTATCAAACAAATGATGCTCGAATATAGGATGGAACTTTGCCCAGTTGTAGATAGTGATAATAATATAATTGATATATATTATTGGGAAGATGTATTTAAGGAAAAAGAAATTCAACCAAAAAATCAATTCAATCTTCCCGTTATTGTGATGGCTGGAGGATTTGGAACACGTCTTAAACCGCTTACGAATGTATTACCTAAACCTCTCATACCAATTGGTGAGAAAACAATAATTGAACATATTTTCCAGCGTTTTTCAAAACACGGGTGTAACACCTTTCATATTTCGGTTAACTATAAGGCCGAACTTATAGAGTACTATCTTAAAAGCCAAAAGCTACCTTACAGCTTATCTTATTTTAAAGAAGATAAACCCATGGGTACAGCAGGTAGCTTGTCGATGTTGAAAGACATAATAAAAGAAACCTTTTTTGTAAGTAATTGCGATATCATTATTGAACAGGACTATTCTGAAATTCTGGATTATCACAAAAGTAATAAAAATGATATTACCATTGTGGCAGCACTTAAACATTACTCCATACCCTATGGCACAATTGCAACTGGAGAGAATGGTAAATTACTGAATCTGCAAGAGAAACCAGAAATAACATTTAAAATAAATAGCGGAATGTATATTCTAGAACCTTATATTTTAAGCGAATTACCTCCGAATGATTTTTTTCATATTACTCACTTAATTGATATGATAAAAAATAATGGTGGGAATGTTGGTGTTTTTCCTGTAAGTGAGAAGTCATGGAAAGATATTGGTGAATGGGATGAATATTTGAAGAATAATTGACAAATGAGATGAAAAAAAATATCCTTATTATTGGGAGTATTGCAGATAGAAATCTTATACGTTTAGTGAATAGTATAATAGATTGCGACACTAATAATCAAATTTGCATAGATATTTTGCACATAAATCCTCCGAAACATAATTCTATAAACTATAGAATATCAGAGTTAACCTCTAAAGTCGGCAAAATATATTTTGTAAAAGATCAGAATAATTACGGATCTTTATTTAACAAATTCGTCAGAGTGACCAAAATTTATTCATCACTTAAACAAATAGAAAAATACTACGATTTAGTAAATATCCATTTTATGTCTGGTTTTTATTTTTTCTTATGGCCTTTGATTAAGAAAAAAGGACGAAAAATATTAATTACTCCATGGGGTAGTGATGTATATCGTGTTAATAAATTAGCAATGATATTAATTGGATATTGCTATAAATATACTGATTATGTTTCTTTTGGAAGCAAAAAATTGAAACAAGATATAAAAAATATGTTCGGTGTTCCAGAAAGAAAATTTGTGGATCTAGCTTTCGGGTCAAAAATGATTGATTTAATAAGTAACTCTAATAACATAAGTAAAAATGCAGCTAAAAAGGAATTAAATTTAGTTGATAAATATGTGATAATTTGCGGATACAACGCAAGCCCTGCACAACAACATCTTGTAATTATTGAATCATTGACTAAAATAAAAGATTCCTTACCCACAAATACAATCCTTCTGTTTTTAATGACTTATGCTAAAAATGTTGACTATATTAAAGAAGTCAAAATCTTTTTACAGTCAACTGATTTTGACTATATGATATATGAAGATTATCTGACAGATGATCAGCTCCTTAATATAAGGAAAGCAGCTGACTTATTTATTCATGTGCAGCATACAGACGCATTTTCAGCAAGTTTGCAAGAGTATATTTTGTGTGATACAAAAATTGTAAACGGTTCTTGGTTAATTTATCCAGAATTAGAAAAATTTGGTTATCCATATTATGTCACAAAGAGTATTTCAAATCTAGGAGAAATAGTGAAAGAAGCAATAGAAGATGACATAGGCATTGTTATATCTGAGGATGTAAAACAATTTATTAGAGAAAGAGGATATGATTATCAAGCCAGGAAGTGGTTAGGTTTTTATTCAAATCCAACTTAAGATTCGTCAGATGGATCTTTTTAAGTGATTTTTACTAAAATAATTTTTGTCAAGAGATATGATGTAAACCTAATTATTATTTTATAAACAAAAATGAAGGATTTTTTAATAGATGTTCCAGTTGCTATTTTTTTCTTCGGGAAACCTGTGCAAACACAAGAAGTATTTAAAGCGGTAAAAGAAGCCAGACCATCCAAACTTTTCTTAATCCAGGATGGTGCTAGGAACGAGAATGAAAAAGATATTGCTAACATACAGGCATGTCGTGATATTTTTGAAAATATTGATTGGAATTGTAAGGTTTTTAAAAATTACGAAGAACAGAATCTTGGATGTGGAACTAGAATGAAAACAGGAATGGAGTGGATCTTCGAACATGTTGACAGAGTTATAAGGATCGAAGATGATGCAGTTCCAAGTATTAGTTGGATACAGTTCTGTGCTGAATTACTCGAAAAATACAAACATGACACTAGAATCGCATCTATAGCCGGAGTTAACCATTTAGGCATTTACGAAAATGGAGGGTACGATTACTTCTTTTCTGGGGGAAGTTCTGTAGCTGCATTTGCTACATGGAAAAGAGCGTGGGAGAATTATGATTATGATATATCTTTTATTAATAGCGAATACTATTTAGATTTATTGTTAAAGAACTATGAACACCCATATATTAAGAGAGCGGAAAGAGCAAGAATTAATAATCTTAAATATTCAATAGATAATGATATGAAAAGGAATTCTTGGTCTATACCATTGGGTTACATGTATAGGCTTCAGAGTCAACTACAGATTGTACCTAGAGTTAATATGATAACCAATATCGGTACCGTAAAGGGAGCTACTAACGGTGATGGTACACTTAGGGCTATACCAAAAAAGACACAAAGAATATTTTTAGCTAAAAGATATGAAATTAAATTTCCCCTTCATCACCCACTTTACGTGATTAAAGATGTCATTTTTCAAGAAAAAATTAGAGAAATTTTAAACGGGGGTAGCAATCCTATCAAAAGATTTATGTATTATGTTGAAAAGGCATTTCGTATTTTTATAGTACGAATTTTAAAAATAAATTGATGATAAGAATCAGAAGGTTAAAGAATAGACTTCTTGCATCCTCATTGTTTCAAGATTCTTTTTGGGCATTATTTGGTAATATTTTTGGGAAAGGTTTAGCTCTCCTTGCTTCAATTATAATAGCTAGATTACTTGGAAATGAGTCGTACGGCATGTACGGTTTAATTCGAACCACACTTTTAAATATTGCTGTTTTTACAACTTTTGGACTGGGTTACACTGCCACAAAATATATATCAGAATATCTTACTAATTCTGCTGAGAAAATATATTATTTAATCAAGAGTATTATGCATATTACTCTTATTATGGCTATACTATGTTCAATAATAACTTTTGTATTCAGCAGACAAATAGCTGCATTACTTAATGTAGAGGAACTTTATCTATCAATTAGATTTTTAGCGGTAATTATAATCTTTAATTCTATTACAACTACTCAAACAGGTATTTTAGCTGGTTTTAAAAAATTCAAAAAAATTGCACAAATTAATCTATATAATGGAATAGTTACTTTTATTTTAAGTGTAGTTTTTACTATATTCTGGGGTTTGTCTGGTGCATTAATAGCATTGCTTATATCACAGATGATTATTACTGTACAATTCTTTTTTCAAGTCGAAAAAACTAAAAAAGAGTTAGGCATAATAAAACCTAATAAGAAGTACACTTATAAAAGAGAGTTAATGGTTTTTTCTTTACCAATTGCAATGCAAGAGTTTGTTTATTCAGTATATAGCTGGTTGGTTCCTTTATTGCTTGTTAAATTTTCAAATTTCGGAGAGGTCGGTTTATACAATGCTGCAGCTCAATGGTCGTCGGTTATAGGTTTTTTACCAGGGACTTTAAGGAATGTTATTCTCTCTCATGTCTCATCTAATGTTGGAGAAGTTAAACAACAAGAGTTGATATTAAAGAGAATGATACTTGTGAATTTCACTTCAACGTTTGTACCGAGTTTAATTATAATGAGTTTTTCTTGGTTAGTAGTTAAAGGTTATGGTTCAACTTTTGAAGGCCTCCAGGCAGTTCTAGGATTTGCTGTTTTTTCAACAGTATTTTCAACAATGTCAAACGTTATAAAACAATATCTATTAGCAATTGAAAAAGCTTGGATAACCTTTTGGACACGAATAGTGGGTATGATCCTTACTTTTATGACTTATTTTTTTATAATTAATTATTTAGATAATGAAAAGGCGGCTCTAAGTATGGCTCAATCAATTTTTATTGTACAGTTCTTATCATTTATTTTTATGTATTTATTGTATAAGTACTATACTAATAAAAACATCGATAATAATTAAATACTCTTTACATAATATGAAATATAAAACGAATAATCTTAAAATATCAGATCATTTATTAAGTATTACCTGGTTATTATTGCTTATTCTTCCAAATAATAATCTACTATTTTTTTTCGTTCCTATATCTTTTATATTACTTTTAAAATTTAATAATTCATCTAAGTATAAGCTAGATGTACTAATTATCTTAATGATAGTCTCTTTAATTATTACTTTATTCTTGAATTATGGAAAGAGTTACGCATTAATCAAAGATGTTTTCAGAGTTATTGCTTTAATTATAATACTCACGTCATTTGGAAGACTCAAAGGGGGTGTTATTATTAAGCAATATATTGTTATAGCAGCTTTATTCCTAATTATATCTCAATTTGCTTTTGCTCTAAAAATAACTCCGATTATGGATTTAATAAAAACGTATTATCCAATGGAAGATGAAGGCAATTTATATATAAGGCTTGAAAATTACTCTTTTTCAAATTTTGGTATACAACGTTTGGGTGGTATTTACTATAATCCTAACCAATATGCGAGATATATAGAATTAGTTTTAATTGCTTTATTATGTGAATTTAGACAATTTAGAAGAACGGAATTATTAATAATTTTCCCTTTAATCGTTTTATCTATTGCAGCGACTGGAAGTCGTACTTCCTTTTTGGTATTTTTATTTATATTATTGTTTTTTCTATATTTTAATAAATTATTTACACCAAAGAAAATCATATTGTTGTCAGTAGCAACTTTAGGAGTATTATCCTACCTTATAATAAGTACAAATTTTGCTGATTTGAGAATGTTAAAAGTAAGTGAAGGATTAGATTCAAGTTTTAATATAAAACTTAATGTTTTAATGGACTATTTTGCAGAGAACATTAGTATCTTATCATTACTTTTTGGAAATATTTCTGGTATGGTTTTGATAATTAAATATAATATTGGAATATTAGGGACTGACTTCGATATAGGAAATATTATTGTATATTACGGTTTCGTGTTTTTGATTATACTAGGTGTTTTTTTGACAAAAGTGTACAAGAAATATTCAAATAAATATAAGATTATATTTCCCATTCTGCTTTGGATGTTTTCAAGTGCAATTATTACTAATTATCGTACAGCTCCAATTTTTTTTCTTATGTTAGGTTTATATTATAGACGTTCTTTAATAGAGGGTAAGTCATGAAAGAAACGATCAAAACCAAAATTTCAAAAATATATATCTTATATATATTGCTTAGATTTATTCGAAATCTCGTAATTGATTATCCCAAATGGATTTTATTTAAGATAGCAAAAAACTGGGTAATTTTGAACAGAATAAGTATGCGTTTGAGGCCATGGCTATGGAAAGTAACAGGTGTTAATATTCAAGGTAAAGTCAATATAGGTTATGATGTGTATTATGATGTAAATTGTTCAAATTTAATTTTTATTGAAGATCGAGTGTGGATTACAACAAGAGTTTTATTATTGTGCCATAAAAGAGATTTAAGTAATTATTATATTGGTGATGACATTAACAAAATGCCATATAGCTTTGGAAAAATTGTTCTAAAAAAAGGATGTCATATTGGTATGGGAACAATATTAATGCCAGGAGTAACTGTCGGTGAGGGTGCGATCGTGGGTGCTGGCTCAGTAGTTACTAAAGATATCCCTGATTGGTCAATAGCGGTAGGGAATCCAGCAAAAGTGATTAAACAAATTCCAAGAAGTAATGAGTAATATACAATCAAAGGTGAGATCAGTTGTACGTGATTTAGCGTTGAATGTACTAGCAAGAGGTGCTAACCCATCTAAAGGAATTCATTTGTTGAATGGTCATTTACTCTCTAAAAGTGATAAACTTGACTCTGATTTTTTTGATTATCAACTTAAGATTATATCCAAGAAATCTACTATTGTGCCCTTTGCTGAAGCAGTTCGATTGCTCAATTTAAAAAAAACTGTAAATCATTCATTAATCGCGTTCAGCTATGACGATGGTTTTGCCGAATGTTATTCGCATATAGCTCCTGTATTAGAGAAATACGATGGTTATGCATGTTTTTTTATTTGTCCTAATTTTATTGATGGTAATAAAGAATATATTAAATCATTTTTAACAGATAAGGTACATCAGAAAGGTTTCAAAAAACCAATGAACTGGAAGCAAATTAGTGAACTAAATAGTAGAGGGCATACGATAGGTGCACACACAATGGATCATATTCGTGTGTCTGAAATTATTGATAATAAAGACTTACATTATCAAATAGGTGGATGTAAGAGTGTAATTGAATCATATACTAAAATTGACTGTGATTATTTTGCTTTTACATATGGTCATTTTGGGCGTGATTTTGATATAAATGCAGTAAATATTGCTCGAAAATATTATAAAAACATATTTAGTGCATTCAATTATGAGAAATACTTTTGCTGCAATGGGTTTGTATTAAATCGGAGACATGCAGAACCATTCTGGAATGCCAATCATATTAATTACTTTATTTCTAAAAGTAAGACATATTAATAGATTGATCAAATTTAAGTGAAACTATTTATATCAGCCGGATTATTCTATCCTTCAAAATTAGGAGGACCTGCCAATACACTATACTGGTTAGCGAAGTCATTAGTCTCTAATAATATTAGAGTGTCTGTTGTAACCTCCAATAACCATATAGATAAAGGATTAGTTGTTTTTGATGAATGGACTGAAATTGACAATATAAGGGTTAGATACTGTTCAGTTAATTCAAAGTTTTCTTTAAGGGTAATATTTTATTCAATCAAAGAGTTATTTAATAATGATATAATTTTACTAAGTTCAATTTTTTATATACCTTCATTTTTCATCGCTTTAATTGCTTCACTGACTTCAAAAAAAATCATCTGGTCTCCCCGTGGTGAGTTGTTTAATTCAGCTATTGATGGATCAACGCCTAAGCTATTATATGTAAGGCTTCTGAAGTTTTTATTTTCAAAGAGGGTAATTTTTCATGCTACTTCATCAGGAGAAAAAAATGAAATTGAAAAGCATTTTGGTAGTAATGTAAAGACTATTGTTATCCCTAACTATATGGAGCTAAATGAAAAGAAAGATAGGTTAGTAAATGTAGGTAAGTATTTTCTTTATGTTGGTAGGATAGCCCCAATAAAGGCTTTGGATATTTTATTATTGGGTTTAGCAAAATCGGATGCTTTTATGAAAACTGATTATAAGTTATTAATTGCTGGTGGTGTTGAAAAGCAGTTTGAATGGTATTACAAACAACTTAATAAGATTTTATCGGAGAATTTATCTCTTAAAGAAAAGGTGGTATTTCTTGGAAATGTAGAGGGAGATCAAAAAATTCAGTTATATGCCGATGCGTATTATTCTATGCTTGTTTCTCATTCTGAGAATTTTGGCA
Source organism: Methanobrevibacter sp. (assembly GCA_016838945.1). Lineage (GTDB taxonomy): Archaea > Methanobacteriota > Methanobacteria > Methanobacteriales > Methanobacteriaceae > Methanobrevibacter. Next base: position 6,281 of record JADLKP010000035.1, on the reverse strand, counting down.
ATGTGGTTATTGAATCTTTATCTCAAGGGACGCCAGTTATCACTTCGCATGGTACTCCTTGGCAGAATCTTGTTGATTGTAAAGCCGGGCTATGGATAGATAATAATGAAAATGAAGTAGCTAAAAGCATTGATAAGGTATTAGCAATGGATGAAGAAGACTACCTTCAAGTTAGAGAAAATGCTTATAAGTTGGCATTGGAGTTTGATGTTTACAGTAATATAGATAATTGGATAAAAGTATTGCAATAATATAATATGGCACATTTTACAAATAAAACCCTACTAATTACCGGTGGTACCGGTTCGTTTGGCAACGCAGTACTGAAAAGATTTTTGGATACAGATATCAAAGAAATACGAATTTTCAGTCGCGATGAGAAAAAACAGGATGATATGCGTCACCGTTTACAGAACCCAAAAGTGAAATTCTATATTGGTGATGTACGTGACAAACGTTCTGTTGATACTGCCATGCGGGGGGTGGATTATGTGTTTCATGCAGCTGCTTTGAAGCAGGTGCCATCATGTGAGTTTTTCCCGATGCAGGCGGTACGTACAAACGTAATAGGAACTGAAAATGTACTGGATTCAGCTGTTGAGCATGGTGTGAAAAACGTGGTGGTGTTGAGTACTGATAAAGCTGCTTATCCGATCAATGCAATGGGTATTAGTAAGGCGATGATGGAGAAGGTGGCGATAGCAAAAGCTCGATCTTTGGGAAATGATGCCACAACGACCATCTGTTGTACACGTTACGGGAACGTGATGGCGAGTCGCGGTTCGGTGATCCCCTTGTGGGTTGATCAGATTAAAGCCGGAAAGCCCATCACGATTACCGATCCCGGTATGACGCGCTATATGATGACACTGGATGATGCGGTGGATCTGGTGCTGTATGCTTTTGAGCATGGGAACCAGGGCGATCTTTTTGTACAGAAAGCACCGGCTGCTACATTAACTGTTTTGGCAGAATCGTTGAAAGAGTTGTATCACGCCGATACGGTAGTGAAGGTAATCGGCACAAGGCATGGTGAAAAACTGTACGAGACTTTGGTGACACGCGAAGAGATGTTCCGCTCTGAAGATATGGGGGATTATTTCCGTATTCCGGCTGATGCTCGTGACTTGAATTATGATAAGTTCTTCGTGGAAGGCCAGGAAGATATTTCGAAAGTGGAGGATTATCATTCGCACAATACTTTCCGATTGGATAAGGAAGGGATGAAGCAACTGCTTTTGAAGCTTCCTGAAATCAGAGAAGATATAAATCAATTGTCGCAATGAATATACTGATTACCGGTGCAAAAGGATTTATCGGGAAGAATCTGATTGCCGAACTAAACAATATCAAAGAAGGCAAAGCCAAAGGGTATCATTTAAATCCCGAGCTTACTTTATTTGAATATGACATTGACACTGATCCTTCGCTTCTGGATGGATATTGCAAGGATGCAGATTTTGTATTTCACCTTGCCGGAGTAAACAGACCGAAGGATCAGAGTGAATTTATGGCAGGTAATTTCGGATTCACTTCTCTGTTGTTGGATGCATTAAAGAAACATGGCAACAATTGTCCCGTAATGTTATCATCTTCCATTCAGGCTGAATTGGATAATCCCTACGGGATATCAAAGAAGGCTGGTGAGAACTTACTTCTTGATTACGGTCGTGAGACAGGAACGGATGTATTGATTTACCGTTTCCCGAATGTATTTGGTAAATGGTGCCGACCCAACTATAACAGTGCGGTGGCCACTTTCTGTCACAACGTGGCTCATGATCTTCCCATACAGGTGAACGACCGTTCTGTGAATATGACGCTTGTCTATATCGATGATGTGGTGAAAGAGCTGATAGCAGCATTGGAGGGCAATCCCAACAAGTCTGGTGAGTTCTGCAAAGTTCCGGTAGAGCATCAGATCACATTGGGAGAGATTGTGGATCTGATCTATTCTTTCAAAGAGAGCAGGAAGAATCTTCTTGTTGCTGATTTATCCGATCTTTTCACTAAGAAACTTTATTCGACCTATCTGAGCTATCTCCCCGAAGATCAGTTCTCCTATCCGCTGAAGATGAATGTGGATGAAAGAGGTTCTTTTACAGAGTTTCTAAAATCCAACGACAGGGGACAGGTATCTGTCAATATCTCCAAGCCTGGCATCACAAAGGGGCAGCACTGGCATCATACCAAGAACGAGAAGTTCCTGGTGGTTAGTGGAAAAGGAGTGATTCGTTTCCGGAAGATAGATGAAGAAAAAGTACATGAATATTTTGTGTCGGGTGAAAAATTAGAGGTGGTTGATATACCGGTGGGATATACACACAATATTGAAAATCTGGGTGAGACCGACATGGTCACGGTGATGTGGGTGAACGAAGTGTTTGATCCCGAACACCCTGATACCTATTTTTTGCCGGTATAGAAGATAAAGATAAATAGATGAAGAAATTAAAAGTATTGACCGTAGTGGGTACGCGTCCGGAGATTATCCGTTTGGCGTGCGTGCTGCAAAAGCTGGATGCATCGGAAGCCATTGAGCATGTCTTGGTGCATACGGGACAGAATTATGATTATGAGTTGAACGAAGTCTTCTTTGAGGACCTTGGTTTACGCAAACCGGATCATTTCCTGAATGCTGCTGGGAAGAACGCCACAGAGACAGCCGGTCAGATTTTGATCAATATTGACCCCGTACTTGAAAAGGAACAGCCGGATGCGTTTCTGGTATTGGGTGATACCAATTCCTGTTTATGCGCTATTGCAGCCAAAAAAAGACATATTCCCATCTTCCATATGGAGGCAGGAAATCGTTGTTTCGATCAGCGGGTGCCGGAAGAGAGCAATCGCAAGATTGTAGATCATACAGCGGACATCAACCTGACCTATAGTGATATTGCACGTGAATACCTTTTAGCTGAAGGTTTACGTCCCGACAGAATCATCAAGACAGGCAGTCCGATGTACGAGGTATTGATGCAATATCTGCCTAAGATTGAGGCTTCGAATATTCTTGAAACGCTTCACCTTGAGAAGGGTAAGTTTTTTGTGGTGTCTGCTCACAGAGAGGAGAATATCTCTTCTGAGAAGAACTTCTTCAACCTGGTGAAGATATTAAATGGGATCGCTGAGAAATATGATTATCCGGTGATTGTCTCTACCCATCCACGCACCCGCAACATGATTGAAAAGAAGGGAATCACTTTTCACAAGAATGTGCAATTGATGAAGCCGATGGCTTTGAGCGACTACAATAAGTTGCAGATGAATGCATTTGCTGTGTTATCGGACAGCGGTACCATCTCTGAAGAATCATCAATTCTGAACTTCAGGGCACTGAATATACGTGAAGCACACGAACGTCCGGAAGCGATGGAGGAAGCATCGGTGATGATGGTGGGACTGAACCCTGAAAGGGTGATGCAGGGTCTTGTGCAGTTGCAATATCAATCGTTAGGCGAGGAGCGTAATTTCAGACCCGTTGCCGACTATAGCATGCCCAACGTGAGTGAGAAGGTGGTACGCATCATCATCTCCTATACAGATTACATTAAAAGAGTGGTTTGGAGTGAGTAAGATGAATATTCTGTTTCTAACTGTTTCCAGGATTGACGATATCAACAATCGTGGTATATATACAGATCTTTTACGCCATTTTATCAAAGAGGGTCATCGCATCTTTATCGTTTCTCCAACAGAAAGAAGGTTTGGTAAAAAAACGTACTTGATGGAAGATGAGAATTATTCGTTGCTAAAAGTGAAGACCCTTAATATTCAGAAAACAAACTTTATAGAGAAAGGAATCGGAACAATCCTGTTGGAATATCAGTTTGAGAAAGCAATTAACAGGTATTTCAAGCAAATTAGATTTGATCTGATACTCTATTCAACGCCGCCCATTACGCTTACACGCATCATTGAGAAGATAAAAACCAGAGACAGAGCAAAGACCTACTTACTACTTAAAGATATCTTTCCGCAGAATGCCGTTGATATTGGAATGATGTCTCCAAAAGGTATTTTTTACCGATTATTCAGAAAGAAGGAGCAGAAACTGTATCAATTATCAGATTACATTGGATGTATGTCACCTGCAAATGTGCAATTTTTGTTGGAACATAATCCTGAGATTAAATCAGATAACATCGAGGTATGTCCCAATTCTGTTGAGTTGGCAACTAATCATGCGGTGGTTGATAAAGATAAAATCAGAAAGAAATTCGATATTCCTGTCGATTCAGTTGTGTTTATCTATGGAGGTAATTTGGGCAAACCGCAGGGACTGGATTTTCTCTTGCGCATATTGAATTCTAACCGTAACAAGAAAGATCGATATTTTTTGGTTGTTGGTTCCGGTACGGAGTATGAGAAAATATCGCAATGGTTTGAAGATCATAAACCTGAGAATGCACAACTTTTGTCAGCACTACCAAAAATGGAGTATGATGAGCTAGTAGAATCGTGTGATGTAGGTCTAATATTCCTTGATCCTCGCTTTACGATTCCCAATTACCCTTCACGCTTATTGTCTTACCTGGAATATAAAATGCCTGTTTTGATGGCTACTGATATAAACACAGACATTGGCTCCATTGCTGAAGAAAATGGTTATGGCCTATGGTGTGAGAATGGTGATTTGGAGAAATTTAATTCAATAGTCAATGAACTTGCATCAGATTCATCTTTGAGAAACCAAATGGGTGAGAATGGTTATAAATTTCTTGAAGAAAATTATACAGTGGAAAAGGGTTATGAGATAATAATGAGGCATTTTGGATGGAATAATTAACTATAAATGAAGTGATCAGCGAAAAGAGGTATATTGAGATCTATTCGGAAATTGAAGATTGCATAAATGTTGTTTTCAATTCAATAAAATCAAAATCGTCAAGTAATTACATTCTTATCCTTGCATTTGGTGAGTATCATGAGTTATTGTTAAGAAATCCAATATTAAGCCCATATTTGATTGATTATACAATTGACAGATACAAAGATCAAAATAGGTTGAAATTTCTTACCGAATTCCTAAATTCTTATTATTTGTTTGTGGATTCAGAAGAAATTACACCAGATGAATTCAGGTTTCATTTGGAATTGATGATTTATACACATATTTGGGAATCAAAATATTTTCTAAAAACACTCTATCGAATAGTGAAGACTCTATCTGGTGAATGTTACCCTTGGACAGTATCTGTACCAGATAATCACAAGTTCAATTTTTTAAGTAAAAAAATAATTCAGGTTATTGAAAATAATGAATGTTCACTATCAGAAATAATTAAGAAAGGATATCATTCTTCACTCAGGAATGCTTTTGCACACTCACAATATCATTATGATTTATCAATTGCGGATGATAAAATTTATTTGGATAATTATAAACGAGAGGATTGGGAGATGAAATTTATAACGTTCAAAGAATGGACTGAGCGTTTTGTTTATAGTGCTTTGTTGTCATATCATATATATAACAGTCTGCGTTCAAGGAGAAGAAGCCTCTCAACGGAATTTGATTCAACTACTTTTATAGTTGAGATACCATCAAGAAATGGTATTAAGATTAACACTGTTCCAATAGGTTATAATGAAACAATAGATGAATTTTATTATGTAAAAAGAAATAGCTTTGTTTAAGTTGAAAAATAGTTATTGTTTTCATCCGTCATTTTTACTTTTTTCTTATCCCGGTATTTCTCCATTTTACAGAATAGATTTTCCATAATTATTCAAGATGTTTTGTAAGCATCATATTGTGAGATATATAACATTGAGCTTTGAGCTTTATACAATTCTCCATAAATTGATAATAGTTGTGACAAAGAGTAGAATGCTTTTTCCTATTTATGTATAAATCTTTTTTGAAACGTTTACTCGATTTTTTCTTGGCATTGATGGGGTTCATCATCATAAGCCCGATATTTCTGTTATTATGGATCTGGTTATCCATTGCCAACATGGGTGCCGGTGCATTCTTCTTTCAGGAAAGGCCGGGGAAGGATGAGAAGATATTCAAGGTGATCAAGTTCAAGACAATGAATGATCGTAAGGATGCCTCAGGGAATTTGTTGCCGGATGCACAACGCTTGACCAAGGTTGGGAAGTTTGTTCGGTCCACCTCATTGGATGAGATTCCACAACTGCTGAATGTAATCAAGGGGGATATGTCGTTGATCGGTCCAAGACCATTGTTGGTACAATATCTGCCGTTGTATAACAATATACAGCGTCGCCGGCACGAGGTGCGACCGGGCATCACCGGTTGGGCACAGGTGAAC
>JADLKP010000034.1 GCA_016838945.1 Methanobrevibacter sp. | reverse complement strand
TTTTTAAAAAAAAAACAATCCAAAATCAATCTTAAATAAAAAAAAGAATAAAAAATGAATAATATTAGAATTAATAAGAGGTAACAAGAATAGAAAAGTAAAAGGAGAATGAAATATATCAATCCTACATATTATTTATGATTTTTTAAGCTCTAGATTCCTTCTCCACCATCAACTCTTATAATTTGTCCATCAACGAATGTGGATTCATCACTAGCCAAATACAATGCAGCATATGCGATGTCCTCACCTAAACCTTTTCTTTTCATTGGAGTTGCATCAACCATTGCCTGACCGGCTGCTTCAGCTTCAGGACCTGCAGCAGCTGCCATTGGTGTATCGATAAGTCCTGGTGCGATACTATTGCATCTTATGTCTGGACCTAACTCCATTGCAATGGATTTGGTCAAGCCAGCAATCGCGTGTTTGCTTGTTACATATCCTACAGCACCATATTTAGGTGAAAATGCTGCTGATGAACTGGTATTGATGATTGATCCCTTTCCATTTTCTTTCATTATAGGTATTGCCAATTTTGTTAAAAGAAATGCAGCAGTTAAATTGACAGCCAATATATTGTTCCATTCCTCAAGGGACAAATCAGTTATAGGACTTAAAGAGAACATTCCTGCATTGTTGAAAAGAACATCAATAGTTCCATATTCATTCACTGCTGTGTCTACAATATTCTGCATATCATCTGGATTTGACATGTCAGCAATTACGTAAATTGCCTCACCGCCTTCAGCTTTGATTGCTTCGACGACTTCATTTGCTCTTCCTTCGTTTCTTCCTACAACAACAACTTTTGCTCCTTCTTTTGCAAACAGTTCTGCGGAAGCCCTGCCCATACCTGATGTTGATCCGGTAATGACTGCAACTTTGCCATCTAATCTTCCCATTTTTTCACCTTTAATTTTTTTTAAGACTAAATGTTCTTTAGTCTTTATGCATACTCTATTCAAATCAATATATATAATTTTCTAAAAGGTCTTAATCAACCAAATAACATAATAAAAGAAAAATACGTGATTTTTAGTTATATAAAACTCTATAAATAAAAATATGTCATTTTAAAAACTAATAAATATTTATTAATCACATCTATCCAATTAAGAAAAATAATAAAACTTATATATTTTTCTTTATAAAATAAAGATAAAGCATAAAGATACTTTAGTCATTTATGGAGGTTAAATTATGAAAATAGGAATTGTTGGAATAGGAGCAATTGGTGGAACAATAGCTAGAAAACTTGCAGGAAAAGACCATTACATTAAAGTTGCAAATTCAAGAGGCAAAGATGCAGTAAAGGAATTTGCAGATGAAATTGGAGGATATCCCTCCGATTTGAATGAAATTTCAGATGATGTTGAAGTATTAATCCTTTCAGTGCCTTATGGTGCAATTGGTTCAATACCTAAAAGCGTTTTCTCAAGCTTGTCTGCTAATGCAATAGTTGTAGATACTGGAAACTATTACCCCGAAATGAGAGATAGCGGTATTGAAGGATTGGGAAACGGAGAAGTTGAAAGTCTTTGGCTTTCCAATTACATTGGAAGACCTGTCATTAAAGCATTCAATAACCTTTTAGCACATTCACTTGCAGAACTTGGCAAAGAAAATGGAGATGAAGGGAGGCTTGCAATGCAAGTTGCAGGTGATGATGAAGAATCCAAGAAAATCGTAATGGATTTGGTAGACCAATGCGGTTTCGATCCATATGATTCAGGAAGCCTTGCCGAATCCTGGAAGATGCAACCTAACTCTGCAGGATATTGCTGCGATTATACAATAGAAGAACTTAAATCCATTAAAGAAAAATCTGCTCAAACTCCAGAGAGTGTAGCTGAAAATAGAAACAAAGTCATGGGAAATTTCGCTGAATTTACTGGTGGTGACTTCTCTCATGAAAATGTGATTAAGATGAACAGAAAATATAATATCTAATAGATACAATAATTAATAAGGTTATCCCAATTAATATCATAAAATATATCTTATTTAGAAGGAGTTGTTTGATGCCTTATTTAACTATGAGCGATGGAATAAAATTATACTATAAAAATTATGGCAAAGGTGAAACATTGATCTTTTGCCATGGCTTGAACTCTTCACATATTGCCAACAAGAGATTCTATGATGAATTTGGTGAAGACTTTAATATTGTTCTATATGACCAAAGAGGTCATTCATATTCAGACAAGTCAACCATCCATATGAATATTCAAAGATTAGGCCAAGACCTGAATGAAATCATTGAATCATTGAATCTGGATGAAGTTACATTGATTGGTCATTCGCTAGGTGCAGCGACAATATACAGTTATGTAAACCAATTCGGTTGCAACAAAGTAAAAAGAATAGTTGCATCTGACATGTCCCCCTATATGCGCAATGATGGATGGAAAGGGGGCATCGCACAAGGAAAATGGAGCGATGAAGATTTTATGGAAGACCTTGACAGAATATTTGATGATGCAACTTATGCTTCATTTTATATCTTCAAGAACATTATGAGCCTAAATCCATCAGAGATTACTTCAGAGCAAGAAGAAGAATTTATAAAAAGCTTTGGCGATCGTGTTGAAACGCTAACAATGGCAAGCATTTGGTATTCCCTTTTTAGAAGTGACCAACGTCCTGCAATGGATAAGATTACTGTCCCATTCTTATATCTGATGCCTGACCATCCATTATATTCAATTGAAGCCGTGAATTACATTAAAGAACATGTGAAAGATGATTTTGTGCTTGAAAATGATTTTACAGATACCACTCATGCAATATGGAGCCAAATGCCCCATGAAGTTGCAGAAGCGGTTAAAAAATTTATCAATGAACATTAGGTGTTAAGATGCATTTTACAGAACCGGTATACAGAAATCCGTATTGGCCAACTTTTCCACTATTGCAGGTTACACAAGGATGTACCCATAACAGATGCAAATTCTGCACAATGTATAAGGGAATAAAGTTTAGGCCTCAACCAATGGACATAATAGAAGAGGACTTGCAGGAATTGGCAAAATTTGCGCCACATGCAAAGACAATACAATTGCTTTCAGCAAATCCTTTAGTGATGACATACAATAAATTAAAGCCTATTTTGGAAAAGGTCAATGAATATCTTCCAGAGATTGAATATATTTATACTCAAACAAGAGTTTCTGACTTGAAAAACAAAACAGTTGAAGAGCTTGAAAGTCTAAAGGACTTGGGTTTAAGGGAAATTTCACTTGGTGTTGAAAGTGGAGATGACTGGACATTGAATAGAGTCAACAAGGGATATGCATCTGAGGACATTATTGAACAGTGCGGAAAACTGACTGATGCAGGCATTGGCTTTTGGATGAGCTTTTTAAATGGTGTTGCAGGCAAGGAACATAGCATGGACCATGCCATAAATTCTGCGAAAATATTTAACCAATGCAATCCTATGCTTGTTGGAACCGGCGGATTGACATTGTTTCCGGGAACCCCATTGTTAGAAGAGGCAGAAAGGGGAGAATTCACCCCATTATCTGAAAAAGAGATGCTTATTGAACTTAAGACTTTTGTAGAGCATCTCGATTGTGACTGTTCATTCATCACTCATCACACAGTAGCAGCCAGTTTAACTGGACCTAACTTCTTAAGCAGAAAAGGGCAGATAATTGATGCACTTGAACATGAAATAAAAAATGGAGACTTTGAAAGACTTGCTGAAATCAGAAAAAACAAGCAATCATTATAAAAAAATAAAAGAGAAAAACTGAAAAAACAAACGATTAATATGACAGCTGAAAAATTTAAAAGAAATGATTTGTGCTTATCCTTATGTGGATTGAATTGCAGTTTATGCCCTATGCTTATTAGAGGAGGATGCACAGGTTGCCGCAAAGGCAGTTCCTGCTATAAAATTTGCGGTTTTGCACCTTGCAGCATTGAACATGGAAATATTGATTACTGCTTTGAATGTGAAGAGTACCCATGTGAAAAGTATGATGGAGTGGACCTTCATGATTCCCTAATTTCCCATAGAAATCAGAAGAAGGATATGGAAAAAGCAAAAAGAATAGGAATAAAGAATTACAGAAAAGAACAGATGCTGAAAAAAGAAATTCTGAATAGATTATTAGCAGAATATGATACAGGCCGTAGAGATGTATTCTTCTGCTTAGCAGTCAATTTGCTTGAATTGGATGATTTAAAAATCCTACTAAAAGAGGCAGATGAACAAACTGAAGCCATGAGCTTAAATGACAAATCAGACTTCATGAAAGAAGCTTTAAATGAATGCGGCAAAAAAAGAAACATTGAACTGAAATTACGCAGATGATTAAAAATAAAAATAAAATAAAAAAATAAGCTAAAAATAAAAATAAATTATTGATTAATCATCACTGCTGCCACCATTATAGACAGAACCTGGTGTGAAAGGATCCAATGGATGAGTATCCACACCATATCCACAGTTCCAGCAGCGACCCTCGCTATCCAAGGGATAACCGCAAATAGGACAAATAAGCATAATAATCACCTAATAAATTAGCTCTTCAAGGCAAGTATTCATCATTAAAATCATCATAGTCATAATCATCCGGACTGCCGAAATGAGCCATATATCCGCATACCCAGCAGTTTCCTTCGTCGTCTAATTCACTTCCACAAGCAGGACATAACCCATACATAAAATTCCCCCTATTGAATAATTTTTTTAATGAATATCCATTTAATGAATACACATTCAATAAATGATTATTTAATAATTATAATGACTATAGTTACATTTAAAGTTTTCTATAATGATTAGGAAGAAACGATTGAATCAATAATAAATAATCAATACTTGCGAACGGAATAAATCTCATCCCTATAGAATACATGGTTATAATCCAATTCATCATCTAAATTCACCAACTTATAGGGCATGTCTCCCCTTTGATAGATCAATAGCTCCGTAGCGCTGAAATCACTTAGTTCATAAATGACATGATCAATGATTTCAAGTTCTTCGTGAGTGAAATTAAACAAAGGAATCTGCCTGATATAATACCTCTTTATCAAATAGTAATAGTAAACTTCCTGCCTGTAATACAGATTATGAGACCTTATCAAATGATTCATGACCTCATTGAAATGCTTGGGAACTATTCCGATTCTTGACTTCGAATAGATCTCATTGGTCAATGACTGCCCATACAATTCATAATAATTGAAGTCAATGAAATAGAGCAAAACCGAAATGACGGTTTTTCCAAGATTCTCCTTATGTGTGCAGCGTGATATGATGTATAGTATAACTTTGATGTACTTTTCTTTTTTAAGATCCATATTAAACACCAATCATCAATCCAATAATCAAATAAACCAAATCTAATGATTCAAATTTAATATTGTAAATTAAAAAAGAGTAACCATATGGACACTAGCATATTAGTTTCAACTTGCTATTAAAAGGAAAGAAAGAGCATATGAAAATTAATGAAAAATAATAAAAATATTTATATATGATAAAATTAAAAGGTACCTATAGAAAAATTATTTAAAGGTACCTTTAAAAAAAACTTAAGAGAACAATAACATGAATTTTACTAAAACATTAAAAACTATAGGAAAACTTCTTAGCCCATTGAAAAAGAGCATAATTCCTCTTTTTCTTATTGCTGCATTCCTAATCATTGATGTCTACTGTAACCTGGCACTGCCTAAATACACTGCAGACATTGTAGATGTTGGGATACAGAACACAGATTTCGACTATATAATAAGTGTGGGAACCATGATGATGGCAATGGTATTGATAGGGGTATTCGCTACAATAGGGCTCTCATACTTCTCAAGCAAAGTGTCAGCAGCTTATGGAAGGGACTTAAGAAAAATAAGCTATGATAAGATTTTGAAGTTTTCAAACTTTGAATTGGACAAGATATCAAGAGCATCACTAATTACACGTAATACAAACGATGTATATCAAATACAAATCTTTTTAGGCCTATTCTTTACAACAATACTCTTTTCACCTATATTAGGTATAGGAAGCATACTCAAGGCAATGGAGCTTGGAACCAACCTTTTATGGATTATTGGAGTGACATTTGCCGCTGCAATCATACCCTTCATCATAATATTCATCAGAACCGTTCCTTACTTCAAGGTAATGCAGGAACTGACCGATAAGATCAACCAAACATCAAGGGAAATATTGTTGGGAATACCTGTCATCAAAGCATTCGTTAGACAGGAATACGAAGAGGAAAGGTTTAGAGAAACCAATGAAGACTTCAGGTCAGTAAACTTGAAGGTCTTCAGAATCCTCTTGGTCCTATTGCCAGCGATGACTTTACTATTGAATTTAATGATAGTTCTAATCCTATACTTTGGAGCATATGATGCAATCCAAGGCAAGATATTAACAGGAACAATCATAGCATTCATCCAATATGCTACACAAATAGTAATGGCATTCTTGATGATGGGAGGATTCCTTGTAATGATTCCAAGGATTTTGGTATCTGGAAGACGTGTTGCTGAAGTGATAAATACAGAAATAACAATCAGCGACGGACCCATCGATAAAATAGACGATAACCCTACAATCGAATTCAAGGATGTCGTCTACAGTTATCCTGGAAGTGAAAAGGAAACATTGAAAGACATCAATTTCAAATTGGAGAAGGGAAAGACCACTGCAATAATCGGAGGAACAGGAAGTGGGAAATCCACAATCCTAAATCTGATTCCACGCCTTCAGGATGTGACTGGAGGTGAAATCCTAGTCAATGACAAGAATATCAAAGACTATAAATTAACAACACTTAGGGAAAGAATCTCATATGCTCCACAAAAGGCAATTCTTTTTGAAGGAACAATAAGGTCAAACATGCTGATAGGTAAAGAGGATGCAAGCGATGAGGAAATCAAAAAAGCATTGAAGATGACAGAGGTGGACTTTATAGAAAGCTTGGAAGACGGAGTTTCACAAGGAGCCTCAAACTATTCCGGAGGGCAGAAGCAACGTCTTCAGCTTGCAAGGTCCATATTGGCTGAACGTGACTTTTATCTCTTTGACGACTGCTTTTCAGCGCTTGACATGAATACAGAGGCAAAGGTGAAGGAAAATCTAAAAAGCCTAAAGGAAAATTCCTCAATGCTCATTGTATCACAGAGAATTTCAACAATCATGGATGCTGATGAGATAATCGTCCTTGATGAAGGTGAGATAATAGACAAGGGAACTCATGATTATCTGAATGAAAACTGTGCCATTTATAAAGAGATCGTATCTTCACAAATAGACCGTTCCAAAGACTTGCTGTATGACAATGAGGAATCATCTAATTACATCCTTGATACAAGTCACATTAAGAAAACTGCAGGAGGTAAATGATATGGCAAGAAAACCACGAAGAGCGCCTCCTGAAAAGCCGGCAGACGCCAAGCAATCAATTAAAAATATATTCTCTCTATTGACTGGATATAAATTGAAGCTGAGCCTGACAGTTATCTGCGGAATCATATCAACAGTGTTTTCAGTCATAAGCCCCCTTTTAATCGGATTTGCCACCACTGCAATATTTGACGGGATAAACTCTGGAAATATGAATATGGAGCACATAATAAGTCTGCTTATTGCAATCGTAATCTTATATGCCATAAGTGCAGTCTTCTCATACCTCCAAAGCTATCTCCTGCTTGACATAACAACAGATATAAGCTATAATCTAAGAAAGGACCTGATTGAAAAGGTCACTCACCTGTCAATGAGCGATTTGGACATAAATACCAGAGGAGACATATTGTCAAGAATCACAAACGATGTAGACTCACTCCAATCAGGAATTGTCCAGACATTCAACCAATTGTTGACTGGAGTAATTACAATAATCGGTGTCACTGCGATGATGCTCTCCATCAACCTATGGCTAACACTTACCACAATAGTCTTGGTTCCAATAGCTTTCCTGATCATAACCTATATAACCAAATTCTCACAGGATTACTATCTAAAGCAGCTAAGATACAGAGGTAACCTGAATGGTCAAATCGAAGAGTCATTTACAGGCCATGAAATCATTCGAGCATTCAATCAGGAAGCCGAATCCATGAGAATCTTTGAAGATGAAAATGAAAAATGGTATGAACAGGAATGGAAATCCAAGTTCTTCTCAAGCCTATCAGGTCCTTTTGTACATTTCATTTCCAATCTCCAATATGTAATCATATCTGTTCTTGGAGCTGTTCTCGTACTTCAAAAGGCAATAAGCGTTGGAGACATTTTGGCATTTATCCAATACTCCAAAAACTTCACAACACCTATTGAACAGATAACAAGAATCATGAATATGATACAGACTGCAATGGCTGCAAGCGAAAGAATATTCGAATTCCTTGAAATAAAGGTTGAAGAAAACCCTTCAAAAGAGCAAATAAATGCAATCAATGATGAAATCAGCTTTGAAGATGTCAGCTTCGGCTACAGCGAAGATGAACCTGTAATCAAAGACCTTTCATTTAAAGTCAAGAAGGGAGAAAAAATAGCTATTGTAGGTGAAACAGGAGCAGGAAAAACCACAATAGTGAAACTGCTCATGAGATTCTATGACTTGAACAGCGGTGAGATTAAGATTGATGGCGTGAACATCAACAATTACGACAAGCATAGCGTAAGATCCCTTGTAGGTATGGTGCTTCAAGACACTTGGCTATTCAATGACACCATATACAACAATATACGTTATGGTAAATTGGATGCCACTGAAGAAGAAGTCATGAACGCTTCAATAGAAGCTCATGCAGACCATTTCATCAGACAAATCCCTGAAGGATACGAAAGCGAGCTTAACGAAGATGCAGACAATATATCCCATGGTCAAAAGCAGCTCTTGACAATTGCAAGAACCATCCTCTCAAACAAGCAGATATTGATTTTGGATGAAGCAACATCTTCAGTTGATACAAGGACCGAAAAGATAATTCAGGAAGCCATGGATGAATTGATGAAAGACAGAACAAGCTTCATCATTGCTCACAGATTGTCAACCGTCAGAAATGCAGACAAGATAATCGTAATTGAAGATGGACACATCATTGAGCAAGGAAGCCATGAAGAACTGTTGAAGCAGAAAGGATATTACTACAATACCTTGAATGCACAAAGAAGGGAGGATGTCATATGAACAAGGAAAATAATTTAAATGAAGATTATTTTAAGCTTAATGAAGTGAATAATCAATTATTGTTCCATAAATTCATAATGATAAATGAAGTTCTGGATAAAAGAAATAAAAAGCAAAATCCAGAGATGAAAAGCATTAGTAAGGGACAAGGGAGAGTAATCATTCTTTTAAAGAGAAAAGATGGATTTTCTACTAAGGAATTATCTGAAATATTGAATATCAGTGTAACTTCCCTTAATGAAACCTTGAATAAGTTGGAACAGCAAACCCTCATCAGAAAAGTTCCATCCCCGAAAGATAAAAGGGTTCTGCTTGTTGAGTTGACAGAAGAGGGAAGAGCCTTAGAATTTAAAAATCATGAGGATACAGATATCTTTGACACTTTAACTGAAGAGGAAAAGGAAAACTTAAATGAATATTTGAATCGCCTAACCGTAGCCCTCCATAATAAATTCAAGGAAGAAAACCCTGAAAAGTATGAAAAGATAATTAAAAACAGAAAGGAAATCTTTGAAAAATACTTTAAGGAGTTTAATCCTAATGAAGAGTGGTTGCAATTGATGAATTGCAATAAAAAAAGATAAAAATAGAATATTGAAAAAAAATTAAGAGTGAAAGCTCTTAATTTCATCCATTTTTAAACCAATCAGTCTCTCCTAAATAGATCTCTTGTATATACCTTATCCACAACATCACCAAGAACATGTGAATCAAATCTATTTGCGAGAATGATATCACTTTCTCTCTTGAAGCAATCCAAATCATTTACCACTTCAGACCTAAAGAATTCACTGCCATCATCCAATGTTGGTTCATAGATAATTATTGTAATTCCCTCGGCCTTTATACGCTTCATAACACCTTGTATGGCAGATGCACGGAAATTGTCACTATTGCTCTTCATTGTAAGGCGATAAACACCAACAGTTTTAGGATTTTTTGAAATAATCTGATCAGCGATAAAATTCTTACGCACTGAATTGGAATGAACAACAGCCTCTATCATAGTCTGAGGAACATCCTTATAATTTGCAAGCAACTGCTTTGTATCCTTAGGTAAACAGTACCCCCCATATCCAAATGATGGATTATTATAATGTCCTCCAATACGAGGATCCATACATACGCCATCTATAATCATCTGTGTATCAAGACCTTTTGTCTGAGCATATGTATCAAGTTCATTAAAGTAGCTTACTCTTACAGCAAGAAAAGTGTTTGCAAAAAGCTTAATGGCTTCAGCCTCAGTTAAATGTGTCAACAATATTGGAATATTCTGCTCTGGGGAATCTGATCTCTTTTCCTCTTCTCTTGCACCTTCCAGAAGAAGGTCTGCAAACATCTGACCCTCATCTTTCTGATTATCATCACATCCAACAACTATACGGCTTGGATGAAGATTGTCATAAAGTGCTTTTGACTCACGAAGGAATTCCGGAGAGAATATTATATTCTTAACACCATACTTTTCACGGACAGACTCTGTATATCCAACAGGTATTGTTGACTTAATAACCATAAGAACATCAGGATTAACTTTAAGAGTCCATTCTATTGCATCTTCAACAGCGGAAGTGTCAAAGAAATGATTGACATCATCATAATTTGTTGGGGTGGCTATGATAACAAGCTCAGCATTCCGATATGCAGTTTCCTTATCAGTAGTTGTATGAAGATTCAATTTTCGCTTTCCTTCACGAGTCTCTTTAAAAAATCTTTCTATCTCATCATCTTGAATAGGACTAATAAACTGATTTAGTTTTTCTGCTTTTGATTCTGTTGTTGTAATAGCTGTAACATCATGTTTCTGAGCTAGTAGAACAGCAAGGGAAAGCCCTACATATCCTACACCCGCAACTGTAATTTTCATTTTAAAATACTCCATTTCATCCATTTAAAAATTAAAAAATAAAGAAGAATAAATAATATTTTTTAAATTGTTTATTAAAGTAAACTCATTTTTAGAGCAACTAATATTAAAAAAAAACTTATAATAAACTTATTTTTTAGAATTACATAACTCATAAGTCTTATTAACAATCAATCCAAATAAATCATCGGTTTTAAAGTCAATTCTCTCATGTGGATTTACAATAAAACTAAGCGCTTGTTTTGTAATATCCTCCAAATCAGTTGTCCTGTACATCAATCCATTGTTTACATAAAACTGATCAACAGATAAAGTGTCTCCAGGATAACATGAAATGACAGGAGTCTGTAAAATAGCTGCTTCCCTATTCATTGTTCCACCTGCCCCAATAACAAGGTCACATGCCTTGATGATGCTTGAGGTGTCAACAGGAGGTTTTAGAATGGTTACATTTTTGATTCCTTCAAATATTTCAGCCTGTTCCTTAAATCTAGGAAGAATAAGAATATTTGCATACTCCTTTAAGACATCTACAACTGGAGATAAAACAGATTTTCTGCAATCAGTATTCAAATAGGAAGCAAGAGATGGTTCAGGTCTCATTAAAATAGTTTTCTGTAGTGGTAAATCCAATCCCAAATCATCAAAAACATTTTCATTAAACTTAAAATTATTGAAGTGCATAAGTTCAGAAGTTCCGTTATATTTGATGATATCATTTGGATTTGCTCCATACTGCAATAACTTCCACTCATCGATGATGCTTGGAACAATAATCTTGCTGCATAATGGAAGTGTCAATTTATTGGCAGCAACTGCATGTTCATTATCCAAAACAAATAGGCTTGGAATGCCAAGGCCAAATGCAACCCTCGGAAGTTCAATTGAATGCTTTGATAGTGCCACATCAAAGTTTTCACCTGAAATCAAATCAGCTAGATTAACAACTCTTTCTGCACTTTCCTTAAGTTTTTCATCTAATGTGACTCCATGTTTGCCTACAGATACAAAATCAATGTCATACATATCCATTAACTTATGGATATCCCCAAATTTACGAGCGGTAACTAAAACATCTTCTCCTTCACTTTCAAAATACTTAATGACATCCTTAAAAAATCTTACATGAGGAGCATTTGATATATCTATCCAAATTTTCATGAAATCACCTTTTATAAATATTATTTTATTAATACTTAATAAATTTTAGTAAAAATTAGAAGAAAAAATAAGAATATGAATATAATAGTTAATTAAAAAATAGTAAAAAAATAGTAAAAACTAGTTAAGAGAACTTACTCCCAACTAGTGAAAAGATTTTGATCAAACTTTTTCTAAAAGTTTGGAAAAAGTTTTAATCAAGGTTCTACGAACTGAAGTTCGTGAAGCTTGGATTAATGATGATGTTCATGCTCATGGCTGTGCTCGTGACCATGACTATGCTCATGAGTATGATCATGACTATGTTCATGTTCATGACTGTGTTCATGATGATGGTGATGTTCAGCTTCATGTGCTTTAGCATCTTTAATAGCTTCAATCACTTCATCTAATCCTATGCCTTCCTTTAAACTGGTAGTAATGACTTTAACATCAGGATTAAGTTTTTTAGCATCAGCAACCATCTTGTCAGTGCTTGCACCGACAGCATCAGCCAAATCGATTTTATTGATGATAATCAAATCAGAGTCTTTGAAAATGTAAGGGTGTTTCTCTACAGTGTCATCCCCTTCGGTAACGCTTACAACAACAACCCTCATATGAGAACCTAATTGGAAGTCAACTGGACAAATCAAATTACCTACATTTTCAATGAAAAGATAATCGATATCATCAAGAGGAAGGTCACCTAAACCATGACCTACCAAATGTGCATCCAAGTGACATTCAGTACCTGTGTTCAATCCTACAACAGGTGCATTGTGAGATTTGATCCTATCAGCATCAAAATCACTGATAATATCTCCTGCAAGTACACCGACTTTTTCATCGAGATTATCAATCAAATCTTCAATAAGAGCAGTTTTACCAGATCCAATAGCTCCTACAAAGTCTACACAAAAGATATCGTGGTCTTCCAATAAATGTAAATTCTTATGTGCTAATCTGTCATTAGCATCCATAATGTTCTTCGCTATCTCTACATCTGCAATCTTATGCATATGATTCACCTTCTAAACATATAATTTCATAATAAGTTTAATAATTTTAAAAATTTGGACAATATTTTTGATAGTTCATGATAAAAGTATAAGAATTTTTAATTGAAGTATTGATTATATCAATAGAATTTCTTGTTGTGATTTATTCCTCACTTTCATCATCTTCTTTTTCAATACTGATGCTTCTAACAGTAATGTCCTTACCGTTTATAACTTCAACCCTATGACTTTCACATTCCGGGCATAAGATCATAGGCGCATAATGGTCACTGTCATCAATATCCCCTACACCTTCAAATCCACAATTGTGACATTTGATATCAACATCAATAGTATTAATGATCATCTTGGCATTTTTAGTCAGCTCTTCGCCTTCAAACATAACACCAAGCATAAACTTCAATTGTTCAGGATTCAACATAGCCAATCTTCCGATTTCAATAACCACTTCAGTTACTTCAATCGCATCATTAGCTTCCGCTGTGTCATAAACTGTGCTGAAAATCCCTTGAGCCATAGCAAATTCGTGCATTCCATATCTCCAAATATAAATTAATTAAATTACAATATAATATTTTCATTAATATAATATAAAACTATTGTTAATAAATAAAACAATTATTATTCCAGTAAGTCGCAAGTAATACTTTTTTAAAAAGCAAATGGAATAAATAAAAATAATGGAATATGATTCCATTAATAAAATAAAAATTAGGCCTATTGAAAAATAAAAAAATATTAAAATATTAAAATATTAAAATAAATTATCTTAAAGCATCTGCAATAAGTTTTGCTAAAGAAATTGCGCTGACATCTGATGTCAAGGTGTCTGTACTTGACAAGTCACGAGCTCCAGCAGCCATGATCTTTAAGACAGCATCGTTTACTAAAACAGGGTGAACACAGCATACATCTACAGATTTTGCACCATGTTCCTTTAGGATACCTATTGCATTGACGATTGTACCACCAGTAGCTATGATGTCATCAATGATGATTGCCTCTTTTCCTTTAACTGAATCGATATTGACTTTGGAATCCTTTTTGACCTTATCAAGATCTTCTGAGTCAAAATCACATTGAACATCTACGATTCTTGTTTCAACCTTATCAGGACCTAATCTGACTTTGCTCATATAGGTGCAGTTGCATCCAAGAATTTCAGCTATTTCCTCTGCAAATCCTAATGCACCTTTATCAGGAGCGATGATAATAGGATTTTCAACTTTATCTGCAAGGTATTCAGCAATTGGAGGCATAGCAGAAAGGTTTGCAGTTGGGATATTGAAGAAATCCCTAACGCTATCTTCGTGCAAGTTGATGGAAATGAATTCATCTGCACCGGATTCTTCAATTAGATTAGCCACCAATTGAGCAGAAATAGCTTCCCCATCCTTAAATCTTAATTCTTGTCTACCATAACCTAAATATGGAACAACCACTTTGATGTGCTCTGCCCCAAGGTCTTTAAGAGTTCTGAGGATAAACAACAATTCAATTAAATTTTCATCTTGAGGAAAACCTGTTGATTGAATGACTGTTACATTCTTTTCAACTTCTCCCTTGATTCTGATATACCTTTCACCATCTGGGAACTTTTTAGTTTCAAGAGGACATAAGGTTTCTCCTAATTCCTTTGCAACATTTGCTGCCAATTTTTGTGATGCTGAACCACCAATTATCAAAATAATCACCAAAAATATTGTTTTTAATCTTATATTTTTAATCTAAATTTAATATTAATTAAATTAATGATACAATAATATTTTTATAAATGTTTATAATTAAATATTACTATTTTTAAAAAAATTAG
>JADLKP010000033.1 GCA_016838945.1 Methanobrevibacter sp. | reverse complement strand
CATATGATTTTATTAATTAATTTTATATATTTATAAAAATAAATTCAATATTGATTTATTAGTAAAAAAATTATTTTTAGTTGATATTATGGCAGAAATAACAATAGGACTTCCAAAAGGAAGCTTAAATAATGTAAATAGAGGAAACACTTATCAATTATTTGTAGATGCAGGTTATGAGGTAAGAGGATACGAACCTGGAAACGAATCCTATGAAATCGATATTTTAAATGATGATGAAATTATAGCTTACTTGACCCGTCCACAAAGTACTCCTGTTGAATTGAACAGGGGAATGGTGGATATAGCTATTGTTGGAGAAGATTGGGTTAAGGAAGAGTCAGTTTTAAGTGACAATGATATTGTAAAGATTGGAGATTTGAACTATGGACAAACCCGTTTGATTGTTGCTGTACCTAAGGAATCTCCTTATAATGACTTATCCGAATTCTTTAGAGCAAATAAGGATAGGGATAAGCCAATTTTATGTTTCACTGAATATCCTAATTTAACCAGGCAACATATTATGGAAAATGAGGTCTATCAGGAAATTTGGGGAGATGCTGTCCCATATGTTCAAGTTAGAGGACTTCGTGATGGAGACAATAAGCAGGTTCAGGTAATCAACTCAGATGGTGCAACAGAGGTTTATATTGCAAAAGGTGCAGATTTGATTGTTGATAACACCCAAACTGGAAGCAGCCTTAAAAAAGCAGGTCTTAAAGAGCTTGAGACTATTTTGCATTCATCTGCAGGTTTGTATGCTGGCATAAGCTGTGACGATGAAAAGATGGAAAAGGCAAATATGATTTATGAACAGCTATTGGGTGCTGTAACTGCAAGAAAATACTTCGATGTGAAATTCAACATCGATATTGATTCTGTAGAAAAGGTCTGTAATTATTTGGTTGAAAATAAGTTCTGCAGTGCAGAGCCTACAGTCAATGAAGGTTCAAGCTTTTCTCAAATCAATGTATTGATTCCTAAGGACCATTTTCCTGAAATGTTGGATGGAATAAAAGCATTAGGTGCTTCTTCTGTTATCAGAAGTGACGTAAAGCAATATGTGATATAAAAAAATTTGAATTTGTTTAGATGAAATTTTAGTTTATTGGAGTGTTATAATGAATATTACTGTAATCGGCACTGGTTATGTAGGTCTTGTAACAGGGGCCTGTTTTGCAAAAATGGGTAATGATGTCTATTGTGTAGATATCGATGAAGAAAAGATAGAAGGTTTAAAAAATAATGTATTGCCTATTTTTGAACCGAACCTGGAGACATTAGTTAAGGATAGTCAAAGAAAAGGTGATCTTCATTTTACAACTGATATCAAAGAGGCTTTGGATAAAACCAACATCATCTTTATAGCCGTTGGAACCCCTATGTCTGAAGATGGTAGTGCTAATTTGGATTATATATTTTCTGCAGCTTCAGATATTGCAAACAACATTACTAAAGATTCTCTTGTTGTAATCAAATCCACAGTTCCTGTAGGCACTGGATTTAAGGTAAAGGAACATATTGAAAATATTTTAAATGAAAATAGCTCTTCTGTAAATATAGATATTGCATCTAATCCTGAGTTTTTAAAGGAAGGTCATGCTATTGAGGACTGTCTTCATCCTGATAGGGTAGTTATAGGTGCTGAAAAGGAAGAGGTATTTGATGTATTAAAGGATTTATACTCTACTTTTGTATTAAATCATGACAGATTTTTATTTATGGATATAAAAAGTTCAGAAATGACAAAATATGTTGCAAATGCAATGCTTGCCACAAAGATTTCATTCATGAATGAAGTTGCAAATATCTGTGAGGTTACAGGAGCAGACATTAAAAATGTTAGGGCGGGTATTGGATCAGATAAAAGAATCGGATTTGATTTCATCTATGCAGGATGTGGATATGGGGGTAGCTGTTTCCCTAAGGACGTTCAGGCATTGATAAATACCGCTGAATCTAATGGATACACACCTGAGTTATTGTCTCAAGTTGAATCAGTCAACTATACTCAAAAAAGAGTTTTGATAAAAAAGGTTGCAGATAGGTTTGGAGAAGATTTGTCCGGTCTTTCCTTCTGTATTTGGGGGCTTTCATTCAAGCCAGGTACTGATGATGTAAGGGAGGCCCCATCTTTGGTGGTTGCAAAGGGCCTTATAAATATGGGAGCTAAGTTAAAAGTCTATGATCAGGAAGCCATTGATGAATTTAAAAAGGCAATGGGTGATGAATATTTGGATTCAATCGAATTCTTTGATAGCCGTTATGATGCATTGAATGATTGTGATGCATTGATTCTAATCACTGAATGGAAAGAGTTCAGAAACCCTGATTTTGAGAGATTGTCCCAAAAACTAAAAAATAAGGTCATTTTCGATGGAAGAAATATTTATGATAAGAGGATTGAAAAGCAAGGGTTTGAATTGTATCAAATCGGTCGTTAATCTCTAATCTTTCTTCATTTTATCTCTTTTTATTTTTTTTATTATTCTCTTTCTTTTTTTTATTATTCTATCATTATAAATTATAAATTTTCCTGATAATTTATCATTTTTATCATATAATCTATCACTATTTTTTACTAATTTATAACGATTTTTAATGAAAAAACAATATCTTTTTATATTATAATGTATAAATCAGTACATAATAGTAAAATATATGATAAATCATTATAATTTATCTGAATTTATCATTATGAAACTTAGTTGTAATGATATTTTCTTAATCGGACCGTTAAATTAAGTAGGTAAATTGTTTTACCAATAAAAAAATGGAATTTTTTCGTTTTGGTGTCTAAAATGTTAACTTCTGTACAAAAGGAAATCTTACAGACTTTAATCAATTTGTATCAAAATTCTGATGGCAAGTCCATAAAAGGGGAAGATATTGCTGAAGTGATGAATAGAAATCCCGGCACCATCAGAAATCAGATGCAGTCTCTTAGAAGTTTAAGTCTTGTAAAGGGAGTGCCAGGGCCTCGTGGAGGTTATAAACCTACTATTGAAGCATATCACACTTTAAACATATCCGTAACAGACGGCAATGCAAAAGTGCCTGTCTATAAGGATAATAAAAAATTGGATGATGTTTCAGTAGCAAAGATTGAGTTTACAAGTGTGCCTCACCCTGGTGAATGTGAAGCTGTTATTAAGGTTTTAGGAAGCATAAAAGATCTTCACTTGGGGGATGTCATTCGTGTAGGACCTACACCTGTCAATAATTTAGGAATTATAGGCGAAATCGTAGGTCGTGATGATATGGATAATATCCTTCTTTTGGATATCAGCACAATAAGAAGCATTCCTAAAAGCTCTGTTTATGATATAGCAACTTTAGAATTGATTTATTTAAAGCCTGGAGATTCAATTAAGGATGCTGCATGTTTGCTTTCATCAAACAATATTGATGGAGCTCCAGTTATCACTGAAGGTGTAGCTATTGGTATGGTTTCACTTGTGGATATTGTAAAGGCATTGGCTGAAGGTAAGGAAAATGAAGACGTTAGGGATATAATGTCCAAACGTCTGTTCTTCATTGATAAGGATACAATGATAGCCACTGCTGTCTATAAGATGTATAAGTTCGGTATAAGCAGATTGATTGTGGTTGATGATGACTACACTCCAATCGGTGTTGTTACACGCACTGACTTGATTGAAACAATTACTAATCTAAAGAATTTCCCATTGTTGGGTGAAAACGATTTGGAAGATGAGATCTAGATCATTAAATTAAGATAATTTATTCTGTTTTTCATCTCTTCTTTTTTTATTTTTTCTTATTTTTTATTAAACTTTATTTATTTTAAAGTACTATATCTTATTAGATAATATTTTTAGAATATTTTTAGAATTATTTAGAATATTTTTAGAATTATTTAGGATATTTTTAGAATTATTTTTTGAGTTTGGATTTTATGAAAGTTAATCAATTAAATATTAAAAAGGATATGACTGTCAGTGAATTGATTGAACAGTTTGACGAATCAGGAGTATTAGGTGCTGGAAAGGTGGCAAGAGCTTCCAATTTGCTTGTAGATATGATCAATGATGAGGATATGGACATATTCATGAGTTTGGGAGGGCCATTGGTTCCAGGCGGTATGCGTAATATTGTTGCTGACTTGATTAGAGAAAAAAGGATTAAGGTTTTGATTACTAGCGGTGCTAACATCACTCATGATCTTCTTGAAGCTTTTGGAGGCAGACATTATCGTGATTTAGGTACAAATGATGAAGAGCTTAATGATGCTGGAATCGGCAGAATAGCTGATGTCTACACTCAAGGAGATGACTTTGAAGTTTTTGAAAGTGAAATCATAAAGATATTTGAGAAAATCAGCAATGATTTGGAGAATGATGAAGACAAGGGAATAATTTCCATTCAAAGGCTTTTAAAGGAAGTTGGATTATTGATTGATGACGAAAATTCCATCTTAAGGCAAGCTGCTCTTAATGATGTTTCAATATTTGCTCCGGGACTCATTGACAGTATGTTCGGTCTTCAATTATGGATGTTTACACAAGACCACACTCTTGTAGTGGATGCTGTTGGAGATATGCATTACCTATCAGACCTTGTTTTTGAATCTGAAAAGATAGGTGCTGTAATGTTAGGTGGAGGTCTTCCAAAGCATTATACACTTGCTTCAAATCTTTTAAAGGGAGGAATAGATGCAGGTCTTCAAATAACCATGGACAGGCCTGAAACCGGTAGTTTAAGCGGTGCTCCTCTTGAAGAGGCAAAATCATGGTCCAAAGCAAAGCATGGTTCAAAGCTGGTGACTGTTATTGGTGATGTGACTATCATTTTCCCGTTGATAGTTGCAGATGCCCTTAATAGAATTGAT
Organism: Methanobrevibacter sp.; assembly: GCA_016838945.1. GTDB lineage: Archaea > Methanobacteriota > Methanobacteria > Methanobacteriales > Methanobacteriaceae > Methanobrevibacter. The sequence goes on along the minus strand of JADLKP010000033.1, from coordinate 10,192 downwards.
TAAGTTTATGGTGAAAACTTAATCTCTTTTTTCTTTTCTTATTTTCATTATCATTTTTCATTCTTTTTTTAATATTTAAATCCATAATAATTTTTTATTTTAAATATAGTTTACTATATTTAACTAATTTTCTTAAATAATGATAATATTTACTTTATATTCTAAAATATCAATTATTTAATCGTTATATTTAAATATGAGTAATTTGAGATATTATTTTAAAGAGGATATCGAGTTAATTTTTAAAATTTTCTTTAATCAATTCAATGTTGTGTTAATATGGATTTAAGTAGAAAAAATATGTTCAATATTCTTGCTGTAGTTCAAAGAATTCCTTTAATAAAAAGGTATGCTGATACTTCTAAAAACAATTATAATTCTAAAAAATCAGTAGAAGACTCCTCTAGGGCCATATTAGATATTGATGAAGATCTTAAAAGGAGATTGGAGGCTAGATCTAAAAAAACTGGGTTTAGCGAGCATGATTTGGTAAATTCTTATATATTCCATGGATTAAATGAAGATGAAAAATATGAATGTGAAGGAGGCATGACTCCTGAAGAAATTTTTGAGATTTTAGATCATGATTTGCCTGAAGGAGATTGGGTTTCAAATGAACTAGCAGGATTAGTTGAAAGCAAATATATTACTAATGCTATTAAATTAAAAAAGGATAGGTATAAGTGAGGTGTTCAATGATTTTTTTAGATAGCACTTATTTAATAGGCTTAATTTTAAAAAATGATTCCTTATATTATAAATCTCAACTTTTGAAATCTTATTTGGATGATGAAAATAAAATAATCAATAATACTGTTTTTAATGAGGTTTTAAATAGTGTAACTTCAAATAATTCTAATTATGATTTAAATCATATTAAAAAATTATTGCTTTCTTTTAATATTGATTTTTTAACTTCAGAGGATTACCTTGATTCATTTGATATTTTTGAGTATTATAATTTTTCAGTTAATTTTTCAGACTGCACTATCCTAAATACTATGCAGAATTATAATATTAATCAAATAGCTTCATTTGATTCTGATTTTGATAAAATCAAAGGAGTTAAAAGAATTTATTTGAAATAAGAAAGTTATAAGATATATTTTTCAAATAAGATTCTAGCTATTTCATAGGCTATTTCAAAGCATAAGAAATAGAAAAAGCTCCAAATGTTTAGCCATCCGATTATAACAAGGACTAAAATAACTACTTTTAAAGCAAATCTATATTCAAAGAAATACTCAAGGAACTTGCTTTTTTGATAGACTTTCTCATTGTCGTTTCCAAGCTCATCGATAATGGCTCCAATCATACAGATGATTATTGTGATGATTGATAAAAATGTGAAATTAGGAAATCCAAGCAATGTGAATGCTATTATAAATGAAGCCATTGTAGCGATATGATGAATCCCATCTACCTTTAGAGCTAAAATGTTTCCTATAAGAATAGCTATGAAAATGCATGCAGCATCAAGGTCAATGGAGCATGCAAGAGCTGTAAAGAGACCACAGACTATTCCAAGAAAAATGGAGTTTCTCTTATATGATTTTTCATCATAGAAATCGTCTGAAAGCTTCATAAAGAAACCAGATAAGAAATATGAGAGAGCTAATACAATATTAAACAATTTTACACCTAGTAATTATTTTTTATTTGTCATTATCTATTTTTTTTAGTCATTATTTATTTTTTTTAGTCATTATTTATTTTTTTTAGTCATTATTTATTTTTTTTAGTATTTTTTATACATTAAAAATGGCTATTTATTTTATGGATTCAATAATGTCTTCAGTTGCTTTTTTAGGATCTTCTGCATTGTAAATTGATCTTCCGATAATCAATCCATTGGAGTACTTTAAGGTTTCTTTTGGGTCTCCTCCTTGAGTTCCGACTCCTGGAGAGATGATGAATGCATCTTTTCCAACGATGTCCCTGATTTCAGATAACCTTTCAGGTCTTGTAGATGGTGCAACGTAGTTTGTAATTCCCATTTCTACACCCATTCTAGCTATTTCATCAGCATTTGCCTGAAGGAACTTGATTGCACCAGGGTGAGACATTTCAGTCAATAGGAATACCTCTTTTCCATGCTCTTCAGCAGATATCTTACATGCATCTACGCTGTCTGGACCTACAAATCCATGGCAGATTATTGCGTCTGCACCGGCGTCAAAGGTCTGGTCAGCAATCTTTTCATTGGTTGCAGGAATATCAGCCACCTTATAGTCACAGATTACCTTATAATCAAAATTGTCCTTAAAGAATCCGATTGTGGATAATCCTTCAGCAAGAGTCAATGGATAACCAATCTTTATAGTGTCAATGTACTCGTTTATTGATTCACAAACTATTTCAGCCTCTTTAAGGTCCATCAAATCCATAGCAAGTATAATGTTATTTTTCACATCCATATTATCACATTTCACATTTCCAATAAATTTTAACTTAAACTTTAGCTTAAATTTAACTTAAATTTTAACTTATTATTTATTTGTAATTAATTTGTTATAATTGTATTTGTTTAAGGAGTTTAATCAGGGGTTTTTACTAAAAGTATATAAAATTAGATAAATAGAATTAATCATAAGAATATAATTATTTTTTTAGTTTATTTATCAATATCAAAAATTATCATTTACCAATTACTTTCAAGGAGATTGTAAGAGTGTATACAAAACATAAGATCTATGCAAGAATATTCAATATCTTTAGGAAATTACCACAAAAGGACAATAAGATCACTCTTTTATCAAACAAGAACCACTCATTTGACAGTAATTTGGAATATATTGCAAAGGAATTGGAAAGTAGAAACAATGGTGGAAAAGACTATGAATACAAGTTCATTCCTAAGGATTCTTTGTCCATAAGTGACATTCGTGATTTTGCAACTTCAAAATACGTTTTTTTAGTGGATAATTTCTTCCCACTTGCCTTTATGAACACAAATGGCATGAAATGGATTCAATTATGGCATGGAACAGGAATATTTAAGAAATTCGGTTATGACCTTTTAAATCCAGAGGAAAAGAAAGTCATGGAGATCTTTTCTGATAAAATTGATTTGGTATCCTGCAGTGGTGAAAACGTTAGGGACATCTATGCCCACAACTTCCATGTAGACAAATCCAAGGTTCTTCCTTTTGGAATCCCACGTAATGATTTCTATAGTGAAGAACACATGGATGAGGGTTTTATCAGTGGTTTAAGAAAGACTTTTGAAAAGGAATATCCTCAACTTATTGGCAAAAAGCTTGTTCTTTATGCACCTAGCTTTAGGGATAATCCTAAAAACAATGCTGTTTTTGATTATTTTGATATTGAAAAATTCATGGATGAATTGGGAGATGACTATGCTTTAGCCATTAGGTTACATCCTAACTATGCAAGATATTGTGATGAGGATCATCCAATTGATTTGAAGGATTTGACAGATAATTATGATATCATCGACTTTACAGGATTCAAGGATGAACAAAAGCTATTGCTGTTATCTGATATTCTCATCACTGATTATTCTTCAATTATGGTTGATTATACCATTTTAAACAAGCCGATTCTATTGTTTGCCTATGATCTTGAGGATTATATGAATAATGAACGTGGATTCTATTTCGATTATAGGGAAAAGGTACCTGGAAAGATGGTTTATGATATTGATGAATTGGTAGAATCCATAAAGGATGAAGATTTCCAGATGGAAAAATTGGAAGAGTTTTCTGCATTTCAATTCGGTGAATTTAAATCAAATGCATCTAAATCTATTCTGAATTATGTTTTAGAGGATTGATGGGACCCATTCATCATTGCTTTAACTTTGGACGCTTTTTTTATAAATTAAACTTTATATTTTTTCAATCATATTAGATAAATTTATTAATCTATTTTTATATATACATATTATAAGAAATATTTTTCTTAAAAAATTTTAAAATAATTTATATAATTTTCAATATATAGAAGGTTTTATATGGTTAAAAAGAAATCTAGACGCCGAAAACGTCAAGAGGAAGACCCTATGGCGGGTACAACAAACCTTGTAGATGCAATGCTTGTTCTTGCATTAGGTTTTTTGATCTTTGCGGTTATCGGTTGGAACTTGCAAAGTGTTATTTTCAGTGATATGTCTCCTGATGAAAGGCAACAGGCTATGGAGTCAATCAGTGAAATCACTAATGTAACACAAGGCGAACAATTGAATGAAACTCCTGACACTTCAGAAATGTCTGGAGAAGGTTATGTGGAACAAGGAAAAGTTTATAAGGATTCGAAAACGGGTAATCTGATTATGGTGGAAGAGTAGTCTCTTCCGCATTATATTCTTTGAGATTGAAATTTTGTGATAGAATGAATTTGTTGGTTAGCTTATTTGGTGCAATTGTTCTCATTGCAGTATTGCTGCTTGGAATCGGAACTGGATTATTGTCAAGATTCTTTAAATATGATTTAAGGAAACATCTTATAATTTCCGCTCTCCTTTCAATCGTCATAGCTTTGATTATAATTGCTTTAAGTCCATTTTATGAAACTGTCATCAGCTTAACAGTTAATAACTTTTATTTCTATTTGACAATGGCATTGATTTCATTGCTTCTTGGAATCATGACATTTTATTTATGGAAACAAGAAGAGTATACTGATGCATTGAAGGGAATTCTGTTTCTTGATTTTGTGCCGGTTTCCTATGGATTGTTCATATTGTCTTCAGCAGCTTTATCTACAAGCTTTGTATTCAATACTGCCAATATTTCACTGAATGTCACAACAATTCATTTGGCTATAATCATAGCAATCTTATTGATCATCATAAGCATTGCAGCTTATAGATTCTCAGATTTCATTGAAGATTATCGTATGACTCATTATCCTATTATATATGGAAGCATGATGGTAATCTTTGCTTTCATATTCATAGTATTTGGATTTTTGGTTCCGACAATAGGAAAAGTGCTTGAAAATCCATCTACTGAACTGACTTTAATGCCTATGGGATCTGGAATAGTTCTAATAGTTGTTTTAGCATTATTATTAGGTTTAGGCGTATTATTCAGAAAAAGAAACAATAGGTTAGAATAGCTTAATTCAGTTATTATTTTAATCATTAATTATCAAATTTATTATTTATCAAGATTATTCAAAATTAAAAATTTATTAAAATTTATTTATAGGTGATTTAATGGCAATGGCAATTCCCGGTGGAGATTTTTTAACCACCGGACTTAATTTAATCGCACAAAGTCTTTTGATTCCAGTAGTGATTATATTATTAATTTTTGTAGTGGTTGTAGTGGTTTCCTTAGGAGGACTTATTTATGAATACACTTCAAGGACAAAGGTTTCAGTTGATGACGTTTCCAATTTGATTTTGGATATGTCAAATTCTGATTCAGTTGATTCATTGAAATCTAAAATAACTTCTTCTCCTCTTCCACAAACACAAAAGACACTTTTAAACAAGATAGCAAGTACAGAAAACTTGACTCCTCATTCAAGAGAGGCATTTGCTCGTAAATTAATTGAAAATGAGGAAGGACTAACCGACAAGTCTCTCGAAGTTACTGACATCATTACCCGTATCGGCCCTACCCTTGGTCTTATGGGTACATTGATTCCTTTAGGAACAGGGCTTGCTGCACTTGGTTCAGGGGATGTGAATACATTATCCCAATCATTGATTGTAGCATTCGATACAACTGTTGTAGGTATTGGATCAGGTGCTGTAGCTTATATTATCTCCAAGCTTAGAAACAGGTGGTATGAAGAGTATCTTTCCAATTTGGATGTTTTGTCTGATGCTGTTTTAGACTTCATGTCTAAGCATTATTAGATGATTCTCCAAACTATTAAAAAAAGTTTGATTAAAACTTTTTTTCTTTTTTTTTAATTTTTTAGTTTTTCGATTTTTTATTTTTTAACTTTTTTCTCTTTCTTAAAATTCATTATTAAAGTCTATTTTAATATTTTTTCAAATCGAATTAAACATATTTTATTTTTTCTCAATTTATTTGGATACATTTATATATAAAGTTTAATATAAGTTATGATTATAAGAATTTGGATGGAGGTGATATAAACGAATAAAATGAAATTGCCCTCTATTCTTGCTTTAATAGTGATATTATTCTTATCTTTGAGTGTAGTTAGTGCAGATGAAATAGTTCATGATGTCACTAACACATCAGATAGTGTAATTGATGATTCAATTGGAATTTCGGATTCTAATAATAATAATAATTTGGCAAGCAATTTGGATGATTCCATCTCTGATGATTCTTCAAATCTCTTGGATTCAAATTTGAGTTCAGATGAAGAGAACATTGAATTGATTGATGAAAATCAGGATTTGGATGATGAAATTAGTTCAGATGACTTAAAAGACTCTAATAAGCTTAGCAGTTCATCAGTGTCAGATTCACAGGATATTATAGTCTCCAACACTGAACCCATCACAATAGACAGTTCAAACTATTCACAATACTTTGATGCAACTAATGGTGGTTTGATAAAGCCAGGTGCTCTCAAGGATGGAGATACCATACGGCTCAAAAGCATGTCTGATAAGGTATTTTCCATTAATGTACGCTTGAACATTTTCTCTGATGATGGAGACCAATTGTCAAATTGCTTGATACGCCTTATGGAAGGTAGTTCAGGCACTGTAATAAGCAATGTCCGTATAGTCAATACAAAGGAAAAGGCAAGCCGATTAAATTATTATCTATCTGGAATAAGCATTATAAATTCAGCAAACAACACAATTGAAGACTCACTTATCAATGTGAGCGTTCATAAGTGTTTTGCAATTATGATGAGCAATGCAAGCCATAACAGGATTATCAACAATACACTCATATCTGGTTTAAGCACTACTATTCCAATGACAGCTTCATCTTACAATGAAATAAGGGGCAACTATATTGAGTCCGAAATGGCTAATATGGTTTATCAGTCCTCTTATGGAAATGGGGATTTCATGCCTATTGATGATGAGGTATGCACTGGAAACATTATAGCAAACAATTGCCTGAAAAGCAGAAACGGTACCTACAATTCCTATTGCTATGCAATTTATCTTATGCAAACAGCAAGCGGTCCTGGTGCAGTAATTGCAAACAATACATTGGAAGACGTTTATCATGCAATAATGGTGGATGCCTCAAACGCTTTGATATACAACAACACAATATCAAATGTTGGAGGTCCTTCAGCAATCAGCGTTGGAGGAGACAATGTCACAATTCTATACAACAATGTATCAACAGCATATACTGATGTCCATGACTGGAATAAGGATGGAAATGTTGTAGCTATTGAAAATAGTGGTAAAAACAACATAATTGCCAATAATACGTTAAGGTCAGTTGGTTCTGATTCAATAAAGAACACTGGAACAAATCTTGTCCTTGCAAACAATACAATCTATACAGAATCTGCAAACTGCATAAATTCAACAAAATCCAATCTGATTGTTGAAAACAACACCTTTGTTGGCATCAATTCATCTGGAGTGATGATCTTCACTTCAAAGCTTGCAGAAAACATAACCATAAGATACAATAACTTCACTAGCGAGAAGAGTTCCATTGTGCTTAGAGGTAACATCAGCTATGCATTGGTTTGTGACAATAATATAGATATTTCAGGAGATGAAGATGCTATTGCTGTATTGAAATACACAAATAGAAACCCAATCACTCCAAGTCATTATGCAATCTATAACAATACCATCAACGGTTTGATTTTAAACATGACTGATCCTTCTGAGATTGAAAGGAATGACACAGACAATGGAACTAATGGTACAGACCCTGACACAAACGGCACCGATGATAACGGTACTGATGACAATGGCACTTACAGTGATGATAAAATCGATGCAAGCATCACTATTGTTGATCGTTCAGTATACAAAGGATCTTACTATGATGTTTACCTAAAGGATAAGGATGGAAATCCAATCAGTGGAGGAAAAGTAATCTTCCATATCTTTGACAAGGATTATGTCAAGACCACTGACGAAAACGGTAAAGCAAGCTTGCAATTCAATGCAAATGTTGGCAATTATGCAATGAATGTAAGATATGCCGGAAATGGCACATTCAATCCATGTAATATTTCAGTTAATGTTAAAGTAATTAGACATCAGTTCATTGTAACAGAGGATAATTTCTATGGCTGCTTTGATAGTGACGGTTATCTAAAGGCGAATTATACTGAATATGATTTAATATTCAAAGGAGATTTCAAGGATAAAAGGATTATCCTAAATGCTCCCGTGAGTTTAAAGTCAGATAATGCAAGATTATATGATTCAGTCATCAAGGTTGAATCCGATAATGTATTCATTGATGGATTCACCATAATCAACAGAAATCCTGGAAACAAACAGGATAACCACAGGTTTGCAATATTGCTGGACAATGTCAAGAAGTGCAGCATAACCAACAACAATATTCAATTGAACAGTTTTGACAATGGATATGGAATCTATGTTTCAGAATCAAGCAACAACAAGATATTGAATAATAGCGTTAAGGTTAAGGCGGAAGGTTTGGCATTTGCAGTTATGCTTTACGATTCCAGAAACAACACTATAAGAAATAATGACATATTGGTTAACGGTACAAGCAGGCCTCATCTATACGACTCTTCAATTAAAGTGGACAGTTCAATAAGTGTGGATGACTTTGAAGCGGCAGGCATGGATATTCCTGAAGTCTACAAGACTTATGGCATAATTTTATTCTATTCATCTTCAAATGATATTGGATACAATAATATCAATGCTACATCTGGTGTAAGCAAGTACTACACAGCAATTGAGGAATCTACCAATTCCATTGTAGGCATTGACCTTTATTATGAAAGCAACAACAATAAGGTTCATCACAATAATGTCAATGTAACTGCAAAGGACCCTTATCTTTATGGATTAGGTGTTTTAGGTGCAGAAACAGGTCATAGGGACCAGGTATCTGCAAACAATAGCTTCACAGACAATATGGTTCGTGTAAACGGAACCTACTATTCAGCAGGAATTATTGCAGGTTACAATTCAATCAACACTACAATGGCAAGAAACAAGATCATTTGCGAATCAACCAATGTATCATATGGTGCAATATTGGAAGGTGCTGATTACACCAAATTCTACAAGAACGATGTTAGCTGCAATTCCAGAGTGAATTACCTCATTGAAGGATATGATGCAGATTACAGCAAGATATATGATAACAGCATCACATATGGTGATAAGGCTTTGGTTGTCAGAGCTGTTTCATTATACCATTCCAATAACAACCATATGGAAAATAATGAGGTTCCTTCATTGAAGCCATTGATTAATAGAATCGTCAAGGAAATCAATAGGATATGGAAATTGAAAAATCCAGACTCCAATATTGTATTCACAAAAGATGACATAAAATATGGTGACCCTCATTCCCCTATGATTGTCTCTAAAGATGGTAAGGATTATAATTTATTGGATTTATTGGATTATGAACCTACAAGTCACCCAGATGTAATCTCTCCTGAGAATCAATTGTTTGATGACATTGGTGGAAAAAACAACACATTTGTGAATAATAGGATTGTTGACCCTAGTGAGGGAGGTTCCAGTGGTGGAAAAGGAGACGGTTCTGGAGGATCAAACTCTGGTAACGGTTCCCACAATGGGGGCACTGCAAATGGTGATGCAAACTCCAATAGCACATCTGATGGAAATGGCGATGGAAACACCAATTCTGTTGAATATTCCAATGTTAATGGAACAAGTGTCAATTCAAATTCAACTGTTGTTGATGGAAATACTGTCGGTACATCATCATCCGCTCCAGTGACCCAATCAGCCACTGCATATAACTTGAATGTGGATGAGGACCCTGCTGCTGCAGCTCGTTCATTGGCTTTAGGTGGAATGGATGCAACTGTTCTTTGCATAATACTGCTCTTAATATTTGCATGTGCATCAGAGCTTATAAAACGTTCCAAGAGGAATTTAAAATAATTTATCTTTTCCAGTTTTTTTAAAAACTGGATAAACTTTATTTTTTTACATTTTTTCTTTTTCTACTTTTTCTACTTTTTTTCATAATATTTTTAAACAATATACTTTTTTTATAAATAATAAGTTTTATTAATAACCTTTTACAAAATAATTATAATCAATTATAATTTATATTTT
>JADLKP010000032.1 GCA_016838945.1 Methanobrevibacter sp. | reverse complement strand
CAATGCCCCTCCAAAGCCCCTCCCATGCCCCTCCCATAAAAATTGGAGAGGCAGAGGCCGAGTCCTTTCCCATGTCTAACCGAATAGGTGACCTTCATCATCGCCTTTGCGGAACAATGAGGCATCATATTTAACAACTTTGTACATTCTGTTTGCATTTTTTATTAACTTTGGGTGATTTAACCCAACGTGACAAATAATATACTCTGAGGTAAATAATTCCAATATAATAACCTATATCACACATTTACGAAGGTTGATTTTGATTGTGTGAATGACATGTTGGCAACATTTAACTAACACCGGAAAAAGAAGAATTTAAAAATGAAAAAGTTATTGTTTGTCGTTTTTGTGGGGCTTTTCAGCCTTATAAATGCTCAGTCATGGCAACCTGCAGGAGACAAGATTAAATCAAAATGGGCCGAAGAGGTGGATGCTGACAATCCTCTGCCCGAATATCCAAGACCACTGTTGGTGCGCGACCGGTGGTTATCCCTGAACGGTTTGTGGGATTATGCCATCGTTGATTTGGGCAGCAGTATACCTGAGGCATTTGATGGTAAGATACTGGTACCCTATGCCATAGAATCAAGCCTTTCGGGTGTTCAGAAAAGAGTGGGAGAGAAGCACGAATTATGGTACCACCGCACCTTTACTGTTCCATCAGGATGGGAAAATAAAAAATTGTTGTTGAACTTTGGGGCGGTCGACTGGAAAGCAGATGTTTGGGTGAACGACATTAAGGTGGGAACCCATCAGGGGGGGTATGCTCCTTTCAGTTTTGATGTAACCTCGTTTTTAAATAAAAGTGGAGAACAAACGCTGACAGTTAAAGTATGGGATCCCACCGACAGAGGCTTTCAACCCCGTGGCAAGCAGGTAAACGACCCGCATGGAATCTGGTATTCACCGGTAACCGGTATCTGGCAAACAGTTTGGATTGAACCGGTTGAAAATGCTTACATCACCAACCTGAAAACTGTTCCTAATATCGATGGCGGGAACGTTTCGGTGCTGGCTGCCACTGAAGGTGCCTCTTCGTCTGCCATTATCGAAGTTAAAGTTTTGGAAAATGGAAACGTAGTTGGTACAGGGAAAGCTGCTGCCGGCCAGGAGGTACTGGTTGCTGTTCCCCATGCCAAGCTGTGGAGTCCGGAATCGCCTTTTCTTTATGATATGGAGGTGACCATTCTACAGGAGGGGAAGCCAGCCGATCGGGTAAAGAGCTATTTGGGCATGAGGAAAATTTCCGTGGCTCGCGACGGAAACGGTGTTGTTCGCATGCAACTTAACAACAAGGATTATTTCCATTTTGGTCCGCTCGATCAGGGCTGGTGGCCCGACGGTTTGTACACCGCCCCCACCGATGAAGCATTGCTTTACGATATCAGGAAAACCAAAGAACTGGGGTTTAACATGATTCGCAAACATGTAAAAGTTGAGCCTGCACGCTGGTACTACCACTGTGATCGCGAAGGTATTCTGGTGTGGCAGGACATGCCAAACGGCGATCGGTCACCGGAGTGGCAAATGCGCAACTATTTCAATGGAAAAGAACTGGTACGCAGTGCTGAATCGGAAACCAACTTCCGGCAGGAATGGAAGGAGATAATGGATCTCTTCTACTCTAATCCAAGTGTGGTGGTGTTGGTTCCGTTTAACGAAGCCTGGGGCCAGTTTAAAACAGCCGAGATTGTGGAGTGGACCAAAAGTTACAATCCTTCCCGTCTGATTAACTCTGCCAGCGGTGGAAACCACTACGATGTGGGTGACATCCTGGACATGCACAACTACCCGAATCCGGTGATGGGACTTTACGATTCAAAGCGGGTAAATGTGCTTGGTGAATATGGCGGAATAGGGCTGGTGGTGGATGAACACCTCTGGGAGAAAGACCGCAACTGGGGATATGTGCAATACAAAACCTCAAAGGAAGCCACCGATGCGTATCTTGAAATGATTGAAACGCTGAAAAGCATTATCCCGAATGGTTATTCAGGTGCTGTTTACACCCAAACCACTGATGTTGAAGTGGAGGTGAACGGATTGATAACGTACGACCGAAAGGTGGTTAAACTGGAGGAAGAGCGCATTAGAAAAGCCAATCTTGAGATTAGTAACTTTTTCAGATAGATTGCTAACTATTAATTTACGCAAATGACACAAGTTGTCAAACATTATTCAAATCTTTGTTCCCTGTCTCAAAACCTTTGCGGAAGATATTTGCATTTTTTATTAACTTTGGGTTTTTGACTTAAATTGAATAATACACAACGCTGAGACAGATAATTCTAATTGGATAAAATGGTTATTTACGAATGATGTAAATTTATTGTGAAAAAGACACGTATGTAGCAAGAAAGGTGCAGAAAAAAACAATGAACTATGGAGATTAATAATGAAATTTTGGAAAAAAGATTTAAGCAATTTGCAGATTTTGTTTCTTTGCAAGACGATAAACCTTTTAATTCATTTAAGGCTTCTGAGTACATCGACATTAAGGAGAATTATAAATATTCAGTTTATGAAGAGGCACGAGAAAACTTAGCTAATAAATTTTGGAAAACTGATGATATTGGAACAGGTAAGATTAAAAAGGCAATTGAATCTGCAATTAAGACAAGAGTTATTCATAACTATCGGATGACTGATAACAACCTTGTGAACTGGAGGAAAAAAGATAATTTCTCAAAAAAAACTACTAGTCGTTCAATTGAGCAATTGTTCTTTGATTTTTATAAAAGCAAAATTAAAGACCAGATTGCCTTTGAGAAGTTGATTAACGAAGGGCTTTCTTATCAGTTTATTGCATACTTGTTTTTCATAAAGGATTCAAAAAAATACATGCCTATTGCTCAAGAAAAATTTGATATGATTTTTGATTTTATTGGGATTAAAGACTTTAAGACAAGAAATAATGCGTCGTGGGAGAATTATATTGAGTTTTGCAATACTATTAAAGGTGTTCGTGATTTTCTAAAAACAAAGGATAAAGATACGACTTTGCTTGATGCTCATTCGTTTCTATGGATTTTAGGGTGGCAGCTTGAAAATGATAAAAATAGTGGAAATGGTCAAGAAGAAAAACCGATAACGAATAATAAACAACTACCAAATCCTGATTGGAATTTAATAATTTCAAATCCAGAAATTACAACGGATTATGATTTATCAATTTTTCAAGCATTCTACTCATTTGAAAATCATCAGGCTTATGCTAGTCAGATTGGTTTATTACTTGGACATTCAGGAAAATCACCTCAAAGCCCGATAAACCTTGAAATTTACAAATATGCCAATAGGATTGCTGAACATTTTCACATTGAATTTAGTAAAAGAGATAATCAAAAATTTAAATATTGGGATTTATTCTTCAATGGATGGGAAGATGGAAGCTTTTTCATGTGGCAATTAAGACCTGAGATTATTGAAGCATTAGAGCAAAATAATTTGACAGGAATACAATTACTAAATGAAGAAATTTCTATAGAAGAATCGAAGTCTTTGTTTGAAGGAGCAAAAAAAACTGTGACAATAAATGCTTATGAGAGAAATCCAAAAGCAAGAGATTTATGTTTAGAACATTGGGGAACAAAGTGTACTATTTGCGGTTTTGACTTTGAAAATGCATACGGAGAGATAGGAAAAGGGTTTATCCATGTTCATCATTTGATTCCAATTTCTCAAATTGGGAAATCGTATCAAATTGAACCGATTTCTGATTTAAGACCTGTTTGCCCAAATTGTCATGCGATGATACATTTGAAAAATCCACCGTTAACAATAGATGAGATGAAAGAATTAATTAATTAATTAATAAACTATACAGAATAGATTAATGTCACATAGAATAAAAGAAATAATTGACGAAATAGTAGACCAATATTTTGAGAACGATAGATATAATCGCCCATGGATAATTGGTTTTAGTGGAGGTAAAGATTCAACCGCTTTACTCACTTTGGTCTGGTTGGCTCTTGAAAAAATTAGAGAGGAGGGATTAGGGTCACTTAATAGGAAGGTTTATGTTGTTTGTAACGATACGTTGGTCGAAAATCCCATAATTGAAGAATATGTAACAAATGTCTTAAAAGCTATAGATAAGGCGGCAAAAGAACAACGATTGCCGATTGAGGTTAAAACAACCACACCCCATTTAGAAGATACTTTTTGGTCTTGCGTAATTGGAAAAGGCTATCCAGTTCCCAATAATACTTTCCGATTTTGTACTGAAAAAATGAAGATAAAACCTACTTCAACTTTTATTACAAATCAGATTGCAGCAGATGGCGAAGCTATTATTCTTATTGGAACACGAATTGCCGAAAGTCAGCAACGTGCAAAATCAATAACAAAACACGATATTAAAGGGCAACGACTATCAAAACATCCACTAAATCCAAATACTTATACTTTTGCTCCTATTAAAAAATTGATGTTAGAAGAGGTTTGGTATATTATTAATGCTATTCCTTCGCCGTGGCATTTTGACAATCAGATACTGTTTAAAATTTATATGGATGCTTCTGCTGACGATTACGAGTGTCCTACAGTTGTAACCAACGACTCTCATCGTAGTTGCGGACAGAGTCGTTTTGGATGCTGGACGTGTACTGTGGTTAAAGAAGACAAGTCGATGAGTGCACTAATAAAAAATGGTATTGAGTGGATGAAACCCTTACTTGAATTCAGAAACAGGCTGATAGAAAACAGAAACATCTCTGCAAACAGGAATAATACGCGTAGAAACGGACAGTTAGCTGTTGATGAAACAGGACACAATATGGGAAACTATACAATGGAATACAGGATTGAGTTGTTGCGAGAATTGCTTATTGTTCAAAAAGATACACAACAATTTCGTTCGAGTATCGACCTGATTACAAGCCAAGAACTTATCGCAATTCAAGTTATGTGGTATAGGGACGGCAATTTCTCTACAACCGTAAATGATATTTATAATGAGGTTTATGGTTATGATTTACAAAATGATAATTTAAGTTTGCAGGAACGGTTATTACTTGAAAAATCGTGTAGTACTCCAGCTCATTTTTTGCTTATTCAGGAGTTGCTTGCTTTGCAGAAAAACAAGGTTTTGTTAATGAGAAAATATGGTCTTCAGACTGATTTAGAAACTCGCTTAGATAGTTATATTAAGGAGGTTTCTTTATGAAAATCAAGAGAATAGAGCTTAATAATTACCGTCTATATAAAGGTTTTCATAAAGTTGATTTCCCCAATGGCAATGATAAAAACCTATATTTGATTTCAGGTGAGAACGGTTTTGGTAAAACCACTTTTCTACATTCCCTTTTATGGTGCTTGTACGGACGATTAATGGCTGATATTGACGAAACATTCAGAAAAGAAATATCAAATGGTGGTTACAATGGTTTTGTTACCAATAACTTGAATCAATATTGTAGGCAACACCTCAATTCCGATATTCCGAAAGAAAAGCTTTCAAAAATAAAAAAGAAGGGTTATACCATTGAGGATGAATTTGTAAAACAATACTCGAGCTACTCAGTTTCGTTGGAATTTACCGATGTGCTTATTCCGTCAATCCCGTGTCAATCGATAAAAATTACTCGTTCTTACGATATTCTTTTGGATAAAGAAAAAGTTGATATTTTGATTGACGGTTTACCCAACGAATTGACTGCCGAAATAGGACACGAAATATTTATCAATGATTTTATTTTAAATAAAGACATTGCTCGCTTTTTCTTTTTCGATTCTGAAAAAATCGTTTCACTTGCCGAAACGAATACCGTAGAAGAAAAGCGTAAACTGTGTTCGGCATATAACGAGGTTTTAGGAGTGAAAAAATACGAGGATTTAAGGAAAAATCTTGAAAATATTCGTTTGCGTTTCCGCAGAAAATCTACTGATATAGCAAGTCGTAATAGGCTAAATGAATTGTTATTAAAACAAAAATCTCTCACAGACACATCTATCGGACAGGAAACTGAAACTACTGTTCTTGAAAATTCTTTGTTTTCGCTTAAAGATAGAAATAACGAATTGCAAATGGAACTTATGAGAGAAGGCAGTGGAATGACTATTGATGAATTAAATCGTCTGCAAGATTTATTGACAACCACCAAAAAGAGAGATGAAGAATACAAACAACGACTAAAACAGTTTTTGGAATATGCGCCTTTTGCAATTTCTGGTAAATTACTGCAGCAAACTAAAACACAGCTGGAGCACGATTTTGAAATACTGCAATCGCAAAATGATGTTCGCAATCAGAATTTTTTACTTTTGAATATCAAAACTGAAATGCAACAGACTTTTGAAAATATAACTGTTTCACAAACGAACAAAAAACAGCTAATTGATTCTTTTGATAAAATTATTGCAAAATACCAAAATCATACCACCGACGAAACACCGTTGTTGAATATCAATAAGGGAGATATTGACGAGTTTTTAGCGGTTTATTCCAATATTACAAGCACATACCGAGTAGAGTTTCAACATCTTGCTGACGACTACCGTAAGAATAAGCAATTTATGAGTAATGCTTCTCGAAAAATAGCCAATATGCAGAGTAACGAAAGTGATACTCTAATCAGAAATATCCGTAAACGTAAAAACGAGATAGAGAAGCAAATCGTGGAATTAGAGCAACAAATTCGTTTTCATCACGAACGAAAAGGAGAGGTAAACAAAGAACTTTCGGTAATAAACAGGCAAGTGTCAGAATTAAGTAAAAAGGTAAGTGTTGACGACAGCGACAGCAAAAAGGATGTAGTTGCCGAGCAACTTATCGCCGAACTCAATACGTTCCTTGTTTCTCTCAAGCAGGAGAAAAAGTCATCGCTCGAAAGGCGAATAAAAAACACGCTTAACTCACTAATGCACAAAACAGATTTTATTGGGAGAGTAGAGGTTACAGTTGATAATGATTTGATTGACATAAACATATATGCAATAAACGGCGCGTTGATTAAGAAAGAAACGCTATCGAAAGGCGAGCAACAACTTTATGCTACCTCATTGCTTAAAGCCCTTGTAGAAGAGTCTGGCATACAGTTCCCTGTGTTTATTGACAGTCCCTTACAGAAATTTGACAAGAGTCACGCCAATAAAATTATTACCGAGTTTTATCCAAGTGTTTCAAAACAGGTGATTTTATTTCCGTTATTGCATAAAGAATTGACTGCATGCGAATTGGAGATAATGAAGCCGTTTGTACATTCTGCGTATTTGCTGAAAAACGAACAAACACACTCGTATATACAGCAAGTAGATGTTAGTAATTTAATGGAGGAATAAGATATGTTTTCACAGATAAAGACAAGCAGCAGAAATCGTGAAATAGTAGTGCTCTTGACAAACAAGTTCAATCTTGGTGCCGAAAATATTATTGCGAGAATTGCACTCGGATATTCCTTGCAATCGGGCTGTAAATTTTCGCCTCTTGATGTAAAAGATTCTGGCGGAAAAGAATACAGCAAAAACGTATTATTTGGCAACTACTACCCGATTTATGAGGCATTGATTTGCACGCATTACCAAATAAATAGCAAGGATAAAGATTTGCCTCGCTATTTCAAACTGCACCTTGATGACGGTTTGCAACGCATCTATGACGATATATTAGACAACCCTAATTTAGTGGGTTATGATTATTTGTTTGAAAAAATACAACGTGGTTTAAGCGAGCTATGCTAAGAGAAGATTTGAGAAAGATTGCAATCAAGGACTTGGTTGAAGAAGGTATAATATCTGTCCGCACAAGCAATTGTTGTTTTAATGCTAATCTTAAAACACTTTTTGATATTGTTGAATATCACGAAAGTGGACAACTTTTCTTAAATATCAGGAATGCTGGGAAAAGGACTTGTTTAGAATTAGAAGCTTTGTGCAAAGAATATATTCCACAAATAGAATTATCTGTAAATACAGAAAACCTTTCTGAAGAGGAACAAAGTCTTCGAAATCAAACTGCAATTAAAAACCTAATCAAAACAGATGCTATTAGTGCAATAAATAATAAACTGATAGATGGTAAAGATATTCTTTCTTATTTGGATTTTAATAAAAAGAAGATTCTTGAGGGTAGATTCTTGAGTTTTATAGATAATTATTCAATTCGCACTAAAAACAGATTAATAAAAGTTGGTTTTGAGGAGTTTGTGATTAATTATTTACTTGTGACTGATAATATTTTACTAAAGATCCATGGTTTGGGGCATAAGAGTTTAGAGGAAGCTATTGATTTGAAAAATAGAATGAAAGATGAGCTTATAAATCTATTTGATTTGTCCGAAGAAGATATTTCAAGATTAAATTTAGCTCGTCAAAAAGGAGATATAGTTTTAAATAGCTTTGTTGATGAATTTTACAAGACCAATAATCATTTGCCAATGTTCTGGATTCTTGAGCAACAACTTACTAAAAACAAAAACCGTAGCATTGAAATTCTTATAGACTCGTTCCCAATCTTTAAAGATTATCAATTTAAAACATTAGATGAACTTGCATTAAAATATAATTTAACACGTGAAAGAGTGCGGCAGATACGTAATAACACTTTTCATAAAACTTTTGAAATTACAAATGAATATATTGAATACAAGAAAGATGATGATGTAGCAAACTTTATGAAATTGTTTTGTGATAAAGTTGATTGGGAATATGTAACAAAAGAAATTCAAGATTCACACTTCATAAATCAGATGTCTTATGATATAGATTGTCTAATAAAGCAAGAAAAATGCTCTTTTTCTGTGGAATTTGTAATGCAACTTATTGGATATATATTTAAAGATAAATATACACTTTATAACGGATTCAATGCAAAAAAACGTGATAAGTTATGGAAATCGGTACTTCTTATAAAAAAAGAACTTGCTGATATTTTTGATTTTGAAGGGATAAGAGATGATTTTGACAAAATGTTAACAGATAATCAAACAGAATATCTACTTGATATTGAAGAACACATTAAAAACTCTCAGCGGTGGATAAACTTTGATTTTGACAAAATAAACGACATAACAGGTGTAATGAAAGATATTTTTTTGCACGAATTTGGGTTATATGCTGAAGACATTGATGATAATCAAATTAAAATACCTGCAAACAAAGAGCGCAGCCCATTTGATGTAGTTTATGAAATACTGCAAACAAGTGGTGAACCTATGCACCTCGAAGATATATTTATTGAGTATAAAAAAACTATGCCTGAACATAAATATACACAAGAAAATAATTCAGAAAGATTACGTCCATATTTACAAAAACACGATGACATTACATTTAGGAAACGTAGTAGCGTCTTCTTACTTAAAAAATGGGGACATGTTCGCTCAGGCACGATTCGTGATAACATAACAGAATTTTTGTCAGCAAACGATTTGCCACAAACAATTGAGAGCATTTCGGAATATATATTACAGCATTTTCCCGAAACAAATCAAAAAAGCATTCTAAGCTCAATGTTTTCTGGTAAGAATTTTGCGCAATTCAAAAATAATTTATTTGGCTTAGTTAATAAAAAATACCCTTTTGGATATGAGTTAAGTGACCAGCAAGAAGTGATTAGAAAATCATTTGAACAAAGGATGCTTGATTTAGAATTATTTATTGTAGAAGAAGGACATTTTCCTTTCGATTCAAGTGAAAAGTGCAAAGAGAGTTCTCTTGGCCGATGGTGGTATAGAATAATCAATAACAAACAACATATTAATGATAAACAACAAAATGAGGTGAATAGAATTAAAGTTCAATATGCAGAATATGAAACTAATAAATCAAAATATGAATGGAATCTCAACTACAATAAATTAAAATGTTTTATCCTTGAAAATCGACGCCTACCTTCATATAATAGTGATGAGAAATTTCTTTATGGATGGTTCAGACGTGTGAAAAAAGATTTTGAAAATAATGATTTGACTAAAGAACAACGCCAAAAATATATTGATATTATAAAATTTATATGACATGCTAAAGGATAAGGACTTCAAATACAGGTACTCTACAGGTAGAAAAGATTTACCATTTGATTTTTGTTTGTTAGCTTTATCTAATAGTACCAAACTTGATATTGGATTAGGGTATTTTAGTAGTGCTTCATTCAATATTCTTTCTGTTGGTTTTTCCCATTTTATCAGCAATGGTGGAAAAATGCGAATGTATATAAACCAATATCTCACAGAAGACGATTATACCCTTTTGCAAAACAATCAAATAATTGATTTTGAAGAACGAATTTTGCAATCTTTTAACGCTTTAAAAACCACCTTTTCACAAAGAGATGAACATTTTTTCAAATGTTTGTCATATTTAATCCAAACAAATAGAATTGAAATAAAAATTATTATTCCAATAGACGGTGGATTGGCACATGAAAAATTTGGCGTTTTTACAGACGAAAATGGTGACAGAGTCGCTTTTACAGGTTCAATGAATTTAACTGCTGCTGCTTTGGTCAAAAATATTGAAACTATTGAATGTACTTGTTCGTGGAAAAGCGAAGATAGTCGAGAGCGTATTGCAATTTCAGAACAGGACTTTGCTGAAATTTGGACAGGTGAAAATAAAAATGTTTTAGTTTTTCCAGCCAAAAAGTTTTGTCAAGAAGTAGTTAAAATTTATCCGAAAGTTGATTCTAATGAATTATTATTACTTGAGAAAGAGATAATCAGAAAGTTAACATACAACAAAACAACAGAAGAAGAAATAATACCAACAATCCCCAAAATCAAAGAACCTCATTTTCCTTATAAATACCCGGAAGGTGCACGGCCATATCAAGTAGAGGCGTATGAAAAATGGGTGAAGAATGGCAAAAAGGGTATTTTTGCTATGGCAACCGGAACAGGGAAAACAATAACTTCTTTAAATTGCGCATTACAGGAGTACAAACTAGACGGTTCATATCAGCTTTTGATATTGGTGCCAACAATTGCATTGGTTGAACAATGGATTGATGAAATAACACAATTTGATTTTAAAAATGTCATTACCGTATTTTCTGAAAATCCGTTATGGCGACAGCAAATTGCTAAATTGGAAGACAAAATTAGTAGAGGCAAAAAAGTAAATTATGTAATTATTTCCACCTATCAATCATTTACTAACAAAGACTTTCAACAAGTTTTGCCACATTTACCCGATAATATGATTTTGATAGCAGATGAGGCACATAATATTGGCTCAGAGCTGGTACGTGAAGTTTTCAGAACATTACACATCAAAAGAAGAATTGCATTGTCTGCAACTCCAAGTCGAATTTATGATGAAGAAGGAACAGCAGAATTAGAAAGTTTTTTCAATGATACCCCTCCGTATGTTAATAATTTTTCAATGAAGAAAGCCATTGATGAAGGTCGGTTAATGGAATATTGCTATTATCCCAAAATAGCCTACCTAAATGATGAAGAAATGAAGGACTATGCGCAACTTACTGGACAACTTTTGCGATTGTTTGATAGTGCAACTAAACAATTCAAAGATAGACAAAAAGCAAAAAAGCTATTAATGTTACGTAAGCGTATCCTACATAAAGCAGATGACAAAATGCGTGTTTTTAAAGAAATAATTACTGAAATTGGGCAAGACAAATTGAAGTATTGTTTTGTATATGTTCCCGAAGGCAAGAAAATGTTTGACTCCGATGAAGCAGTTTTATACTCCAATTCTGATAATGATTTTGAAGCTGCCATTTATGAAGAAACCATTATTAAAAAAATGCTTGACACTACAAAACATATTTTCCCAAACACGACTTGTAACACCTATACAGGCAAAAATAGTAAATCAGAACGTAAAACAATACTACAAGGTTTTGAAAATGGGCAAATTAATGTTCTATTTGCAATGAGATGTTTGGATGAGGGCGTTGATGTGCCTAGGGCTGAGTATGGTATTTTTGCAGCAAGCACTGGTAATCCCCGACAATTTATTCAACGGCGAGGTCGGTTGCTTCGTAAACATCCAGACAAAACTTTTGCACACATCTTTGATATGATTGTTGTTCCTAACTTTCAATCTCCTCATTACTCCAAAGAGTTTTGGGATATGGAACGCAGTTTAGTAAGAGGAGAGTTAAATCGTGTAGCATATTTTGCTAATTTAGCGACAAATAACTATACAGGTGCACTTAAATCATTAGACGAGGTTGCTAGGTTTTATGATTTGGTATTGTCAGAACTTATTTTGAGTATAAATCAATAAATTTTAAAGATAATGACAGCAGAAGAGGTTTTCCATGAAGTAATGAAATCGCCTGAATTACAATCAATTTTCCAACTTTCCAAAGAAGATATAGGACAAGAGAATTTTAATTCGAAGTCTGATTACCCTGTTGTTGAGATTATTAAAGCAATAATTAACGGGCAAGAGAATCACAGAGGAAAAGATGCGATTTTTCAAACTATCCAGAAACAAATAATGCAGCTGTAAGATATGGCAACAATAATTAAATCTGTGAGTTTCCAAAACTTTTATAACTATTATGGAAGTTTTGAGAACAACACTTATTATTTCAAAGAGGGTATCAATATTGTGAATGCCGACAACAATATGGGCAAATCAAAATTTTACAACGGTATCCTTTGGATTTTAAAAGATACCGTTTATGATTCTGATTTAAAAAGAATGGTCAGTGCCTTGTCCTCATTTATCAAAATGGCTTCAGGTAAAGCTCTTAATGAAAAAACGAACTTTGATATTGGAGTAAAAATTGTTTTTGTTGAAAATACAGATAAATACTCTGTTTCAAAGATTGTACAATTTAAGAAAGAAGGTAGTAACTGGAAAACTAATGAGAAATTGGAAATTCAGCAAACTATTGATAATCGAGATATTCCCGTTTTGGATGTTGCCGACAAAGAAAAAATCATAAAAAAAATTATTCCTGCAGAATTGATGAACTATGCTTTATTACAAGGTGAGTCAATGGAAGAGTTGGTAGATTTATCTTCTCATAACGGTTTATCTTCAACCATTGAGGTATTGGCTGGTATAAAAAACCTAATAGAGATGTGCGAAATTAGCAAAGATTTATCACAAAAAACAAGGAAACTCTCAAACGATAAAGAAAAAGAAATCAATTCTACCAATCAAAAAATTTCAGGTCTAATTCAAGAAAGAGAATCACTTGAACCACGTATTGAGAGCACTTCAACACAAATTGAAACTTATAACAAGGAGTTGTCCGAAGCCAAAAAGAAAAAAGAAACTTTGGAAGCAATTCTCTTAAATGCAAAAAATAGGGAAAAATTTCTTGGAGTTCAAAAAGCACTGCAAAATGAACTCAAACAATTAAAATATGAGAAAGATAACAAAGAGAAAAGTATTACCTCATTGTTGTTTTCCGAAAATTCTCCTTGGATTTTGATGGGCTTGCAGGATCAAATCTCTCTTTTTGACAAGCGCAGGCAGGAATTAACAGCCGAAATTGCTACTCAAAAAGCAATTAACAGTCCAATAAAACTTCCAGAAGGTTCACCAGATGTCCCTTCACTTCAAAGAATGATAAGAACTCATATTTGTGAAGTGTGCGGACGTCCTGCTCCCGAAAATTCAGAACCTTGGAAACATATTAAAATGATAATGGAACGCCCTTTGAATAAGGAAAAGGCAACCAAAAATGATTTTGGTTCATTTTATAGTGGTATTCAAACCACTGTTGGTTCATTTTCGTTAAGTATTCCAAAAATTCCAAATATTGTTCAACAATACAGAGACAAAATTGATAATCTTGAAGAATTAATCAATCAAAAAGAAGAAGAAAAAGAAAATGCAAAACTTGAATTTTTGAATGCTGGGGGTGGTGAAAGTAGTTTTGATGTAACTGATAAACAAATAATTTCAGATTATACGCTCGCTGAAAAAACAATTGAAAAGAAATTGGAAGATATACAAAAAGCCGAAAAATCAATTCAAATTTGGAATACTCGATTGAAACAAATTGAAAACGAAATTAAGGGTATTAGCACAAGCAGCGAAATAGAGAATTACCGAAATTTCAAAGAAACGATGGCAAGTGTTGAGCATATCTTTCATAATTCAAAAAAACGAATTTTCAATCGTATTATCGAACAACTTAATACGAACGCCAACGAAAAATATATTGAACTTACAAAAGGAAATTTGTCAGCCGGCGGTAAATTAGTTTTCCAACCACAAGCAGATGGAACTGTTCAAGTTTCAATCAAAAATATAAATGATGGAGAATTAACGGGTCTTGGTACCGGTTTTCAGCGAATGAAACAGTTATCTATTATTATGGCGATTATCTCATCAAAAATAGGAAATAAACAGTTTGATTATCCATTTATTTCAGATGCACCATTTTCTGAATTTGGACATAATTTTATAAACAATTTTTTTAAGATTGCTCCTAATGTATTCAACCAGAGTATCATTTTTATCAAAGAGTTATACGATCCAACTTCAGATAACTATCTAAATGACTTAGGTAAGAAGATTTTGAAAAAAATGGAGGACGGAGAAATTCCTGGCACTTTTTATGTGAATGTAATCAAAGAAAAAGCAGACACAACAAATTTAGTAACAAAGAATAAATGTTATAAAGGATAAAATTATGGACGGTTCACAATTAAGAGATTTAATCGGTCAAAAAAGACCAAGATATAAAGAGCAATACCGTACTTTAATTGAGAGTATTTCAAAAAAAGGCGATACGACTGGTAGGGGTGATTTCTCGTCTTTCGGAGCATTTTACCAAACTTATATGTACGCTTTCATTATTGGCTACAAGTTGGGCAAACAAAATTATATTCAATCGAACGATAAAACAAACGATTTTTTTGTTTTATCGCAATGGAGTCCTACTTCAATTCGAGATTATATTGTTATGTTGTTGCTAAATAAGTCGGAATTTTTTGGTTTCAACTGGATCGAATTGGAAAATGCAAGCATAGAAGTCATAGATACCTTTGTTACTGAATTAATTAGGCAAATGGAAGGTTATGCCAATGCTGGATTTGAATACCTACAAAACAAATGGGATAACGAGAATATGAAATTTCGTAATCCTTTTGTTTTTTTAAATCTTTTAGAAGAATTAGATAAAGGTCAAAAATGAAGTAATACACCTTAATAATTTTTTTCACTACTGTCCGGTTTATTGTAAGCACCCGAGTAACTACCTCTTGATTATTCCGGAGCATATGCACCCACGGATTTGATCTGATTATTCATTC
>JADLKP010000310.1 GCA_016838945.1 Methanobrevibacter sp. | reverse complement strand
TGTGTCAATTTTGGACAACGTGTTCAAAACTCTGTATTTGAATGCTTGATTGATCCTGCACAATTTGCGGAATTAAGGTACCAACTTGAATCCATTATTAATTCAGAGACAGATAGTATACGTTATTATTTTTTAGGGAATAATTGGAAAGCCCGTGTAGAGCATATAGGCTCAAAAACAAGTTATGATCCTGAAGGCACTATTTTGATATAATTTTGTACAGCGCGAACCATAAGTGATTGTTAATTGTATATGATGCTCGCACAGCTTGATATTTAATGAGATACGTTAAATTCGAATAATAGTTCTTTGACATTTTGGAAAAAATTATTACATTCGCGGAGAATGGCTTATAAAATATATTATTTCAGCTATTTAAGCAATATACTGTCACACCTCGTATGAGGTGTGTGGATTGAAACATGTTGTGGCAGTCCTATTAAAACAGATTCGCCGTCACACCTCGTATGAGGTGTGTGGATTGAAACATTGGCACACGTATGGCGCAGAAGATAGTACGTAGTCACACCTCGTATGAGGTGTGTGGATTGAAACCCACAGCAACAAGTCTGTTATCGACAAGCTAACGTCACACCTCGTATGAGGTGTGTGGATTGAAACACCCCTGATATAACCAGATCGGTCGCCTCGCGGGTCACACCTCGTATGAGGTGTGTGGATTGAAACGATCAGTACATCGATCTTTCCATATGCCGCCACTATGTCACACCTCGTATGAGGTGTGTGGATTGAAACTACCTGAAAGCTTCAGAGCTTCTGTTGTTCTTCTGTCACACCTCGTATGAGGTGTGTGGATTGAAACTCCGCAACTCCGCCCCGCTTGATTTGCCACGCTACGTCACACCTCGTATGAGGTGTGTGGATTGAAACCTTATCTCGTCTTTTACCGTGCCATTACTTCGAAGTCACACCTCGTATGAGGTGTGTGGATTGAAACAATTTGATCATGCGCAACACGAAGTAATCAAGCTCAGTCACACCTCGTATGAGGTGTGTGGATTGAAACTCGTAGAGGAACCATTGCTCAAGTTCCGACTTCGGGGTCACACCTCGTATGAGGTGTGTGGATTGAAACAAGGCATATATTAAGGTCGCAATAAAAAAGATGTGTCACACCTCGTATGAGGTGTGTGGATTGAAACTCCGTTGATATCTCCATAACAGTTGCCCCATACGGTCACACCTCGTATGAGGTGTGTGGATTGAAACCTGCCCTTCGTATCGACCATACGTTGCGATAGCAGTCACACCTCGTATGAGGTGTGTGGATTGAAACAGGGATGTTGTGAGGCTGGTGGAGAACGCCATCAGTCACACCTCGTATGAGGTGTGTGGATTGAAACATTATGTCACAAAATACCACATCAACAAAAACACAGTCACACCTCGTATGAGGTGTGTGGATTGAAACAGCCTGTTTCGCTCCGTTTTTGAGCAACATCGCCGTCACACCTCGTATGAGGTGTGTGGATTGAAACTTGTTAATATAATCCACATAGATATAAGCCGCTGTGTCACACCTCGTATGAGGTGTGTGGATTGAAACTAAAGTGGTCAAATTTCTCCACTTTAGGGAAAATGTCACCTCTCGTATGTGATGCATAAAATTAAACAAGCGTATAGCCGAGAGTCATTTTTTCTTGTTGAAATAAATAACTTCATATCACTACTGTCCAAAGAAATTTTCTCAGACATGATTTAAATTATTTTATATTAATGCATTACGCGAATAAATATTTTCCGGGATTTGAATTTATACTTTTGCAAATAGTATTGCAAGAGATAGAAATCATGAATCAGGGAAAGACCGTATTTGCTCATGTAACTGTTACCTTCCCTATTTGTTGGACAGTGCTGAGTTAAACAAAATAATTATCTTTGTTTGGCATAGGAACAACCA
>JADLKP010000309.1 GCA_016838945.1 Methanobrevibacter sp. | reverse complement strand
TAATCCAAAGTTCCATAAACTCTATAAAATGTATAATTTATATGTCGCTTGATGAATGAATATTCACTTGCGAAACTTTAGTAATTAATAATATCACGATTCATTTTATATTTCTTTAGACTATGAATATAATTTCAATATTAAATGTTAAGCAACTTAAATCTCTTTTGATTGTTTCTTTTTTGCTGTTAATATCCAGTTGTAAAGACACAAACAAGGTAGATTGTCAGATAGGTGATTCTGCTAAAAACATATCTTTCTCAGATTATGTTGATTCTATCAAAACAGTTTATTTCTGTGAGGATTCTATTGTTTTAGGAGATGCTAAAAAAATAGTAAAGGCACAGAAATGTTATTATGTGCTAAGTCAGCAAAAAGACGCAATTATCAAGTGTGAGGAAAGTGGGAAAATATGTGCTATACTACGTCGACTTGGACATTCTAAGGAAGAATATACGAAGATATTAGATTACAGTATAGATGAGACGAATGAAACATTAGTAACACTTTGTGCAGGGTCTAAGTTGATGGTTTATGATTTATCCTTCAATTTGAAATACGTGAAAGAATTGAGTTTATCCTGTGTGTCTGTATGTGCTTTTAAAGGTAATATATATTGCTATTCAGACAAAAGGCAAATTGTAAAAGTCGCAGACCAAGGATTAGACGTAATGCTCAAAGGAGAAACATTTCCCGCTTATATCTATGGATTGTCACCGATTTTCTATAAGGCGGGAGATAAATTGTTTGCAGTAATGGAATATGATAATACTATTTATGAAATAGAAGATGGTGAATTAGTCCCAATATTAACTTATTCTTATCCCAAACAAATTAAAACAATTGAGAGAATGCGCAAGAATGATGTAATGGTTGAGATAGAAGACATTATAGAACATTCTTCGGTTTCTGTTTTTAATATGGAACTACAACAAGATAGGCTTGCCATTATCTATTCTTATGATATGTTGATGCGAGTTTGTGTTATAGATATAAATACTAAGAAGCTGTTGTCTGATGGAATAATTATTGGTGATTACCCAAAATGGATTTCTAAGCATTCATGTTTGGGATATGCTTATAGCAAAGATTTCGAGATGAAGTATGTCGAAGAGCAAAAAAAGGTTATACGAGTAGGTGATAAAGAGGAGGATTCAAATCTTATTATTGAGTATTACCTTCATTTTTAAGGTTAAGTAGGTGCTCACAATTATTTTATTTAATCAAAGTGAGCCGCTCTCAGATTTGTCGCACTCTCTTTTGGCCATCTTTTCCTTCTGTTTATCAGTCACTATGCCCGCATAGCTCCATCAAACAGCAGAAAAATCTGCCTCAAGATAGAGTGCGTCAAATATAAAAATAATTATGAACACCTACTTATTTTATTATTTTACAATGGAATGAAAAATATTAAATTATACTTGTTGATTCTATCGGTGCTTTTGCTCTGTGCTTGCAATAATGATGCTGATAAGAATAGAATGAAGATCATAAAAGAGCTTTATTCAAACAAATTTCAAATGAATTTGGATAGCTTACTAATTATCAAATCAATTGGCCAGAGCCCAACTTATAAATATGGAAATTTCAACTTTGTTTGGTATGTAGATTCCAATAGTTGTTCTACTTGTGCTTTAGGACAGTTGGAAAAATGGGATATATACTTAAATAGTTTGAAGGAAAATTATGATGTGGGTTTTTTCCCAATTTTTTCTCCCCCAAAAAGTCAATTAAGTATTTTTATAAATCGAGTAAAAGCACAATATGCAGAATACCCTATAATAATCGATACAGCTGGGGTTTTTAAGAAGAGAAATAGTTTTTTGCCATCAGAACAATTATATAACCTTAATTCCGCAACACTTTGATTTAACTTTATTTATAAGTTCCTGAGCAACAAAAAGTTGCTCAGGATTTTGCC
>JADLKP010000308.1 GCA_016838945.1 Methanobrevibacter sp. | reverse complement strand
TCTTTTCGCGTTTTGTTTGTGTACTATGGGTTTCGGTCTATGGGAATTTCATTTTGCTGCCAGCCTTTTTTTATCTAACATTATTTTGTTTTATTTTTTACGAACTTTTTTTAATATCTTTATTCCTTCTTAAATCTATTTTTTCAGTTTGATTCTTGTGTTATAATCTTTGTATTTTTTAGAACTATCAAAAACTTTATATACTATGTATAACAATTGTTATATAATGAATATTTTTCTTAAAATTTTTTGTTAATTTCTATTTTTAATATTTTTTCATCAAGAATAGAACATTGTATTGTTAAAATATAACAATTGTTATTTTTTGAGAAATATTAAAAATATTTGCTAAAGAATATTTTTAAGAATTTTATTAAATGTTAAATTTTTTAAAATCTACTAGTATTCATTACTTTTATTAAATTATTATATTATAGGTGATAAAATGGCAAATAAAAATTATGGATTAAGTACTTTAGGATTACACGCAGGACAAGAAGAACCGGACCCAGCAACTGGGGCAAGAGCTGTACCAATTTATCAAACTTCTTCATATGTATTTCAGGATGCAGAACAAGCTGCTAATAGATTTGCTTTACAGGAATTTGGTCAAATTTATAGTAGATTGACTAACCCTACTTCGGATGCTTTTGAAGCAAGAATAGCTGCAATTGAAGGTGGTAATTCTGCTATTTCTACTGCAAGTGGTTTAGCCGCAATTACTTACGCTCTCTTGAATATTACAGAACCTGGAGATGAAATTGTTTCAGCAGATAATTTATATGGTGGTACATATCAATTGTTTGATTACACTTTTAAGGATTTAGCACGTAATGTTATCTTTGTTGATTCACAAGATCTCGATGCATTTGAATCAGCAATCACAGATAAGACAAAAGCAATTTATGTTGAATCCATCGGTAACCCTAAATTGGATGTTCCTGAATTTGAAAAATTAGCTGAAATTGCTCATGCTCATGATATTCCATTAATAGTGGATAACACTGCTGCAGTTGGACTTGTAAGACCTTTAGAACATGGAGCAGATGTAATTGCAGCTTCTGCAACCAAATTTGTAGGTGGACATGGTACTGCTATTGGTGGATACATTGTAGACAGTGGTAAATTCAACTGGGGTAATGGTAAATTCCCTACCCTTTCTGAACCAGATCCAAGTTATCATGGACTCAATTATTGGGAAATATTTGGGGATTTCCCTGGCCTTGGAAATATTGCTTACACCCTTCGTATTAGAGCAAGATTATTAAGGGACTTAGGCGCTACCCTTGCTCCGGTACACAGTTTCATATTCTTGCAAGGTTTAGAAACCTTATCCATAAGAATGGAAAAACATTCTGAAAATGCAATTAAGGTGGCTAAACACTTAGAACAACATCCTGCAGTAAGTTGGGTAAGTTATCCTGGACTTGAAAGTCACCCAACACATGAAACCGCTAAAAAATATTTAGGTGACCAATTTGGTGCATTATTAACCTTTGGTGTTAAAGGCGGACTTGAAGCAGGAAAAGAATTCATTGATAATCTTGAATTATTATCATTGCTTGCTAATATTGGTGATGCAAAAAGTTTGGTTATCCATCCAGCTTCCACTACACACCAACAATTAACTCCTGAAGAACAGGAAAGTACTGGTGTAACTCCTGACTTAATCAGAGTATCTGTTGGTCTTGAAGATGTGGAAGACATTATTGCGGATATTGATCAAGCTTTAGAAAAAGTAACCGCTAAATTTGGTAATGAATAATTAATTTTATTCCATACCATTTTTTTTCAATCTTTTTCATTTATTCCCTTCTTTTTTTTCTTTTTTTAGAATAATATTTCTTTAATCTTTTTAAAAAATAGTCTTTAAGATTTATTGTTAATTAATATTATTAGTCAAACCTAAACTTTATATACTAAAACTTACTAATTATAATATATAGAG
>JADLKP010000307.1 GCA_016838945.1 Methanobrevibacter sp. | reverse complement strand
ACTATTGTTATATTTTTTTTAAAAGATTATTATAACTTTGTTATTTTAATTTTTAAAGACTATGATGGATTATTAATTATTAAAATAATGAATAATTTATTTAAAAAAATTCGGAGTGTAAATAATGATATATATGGATAATTCTGCTACTTCTCCTGTTAAAGAAGAAGTATTCAATGCTATGATTCCTTACTTAAAAGAAGAGTTTGGAAACCCCTCTACTTTTTATAAATTAGGTAGAGATGCTAAAAAGGCTGTTGAGGAAGCTAGAGCAAATGTTGCTCAATTGATCAATGCGGATACAAGAGAAATTATATTTACAAGTGGGGGAACCGAATCAGATAATATGGCTATTAAAGGGGTAGCCTTAAAATTTGAAGATAAAGGTAAACATATCATTACAACAGAAATAGAACATCCTGCAGTTCTTAGAACTTGTGAATTCTTGGAGACAAGAGGTTTTGAAGTAACCTATCTCCCAGTTCAGGAAAATGGTATTATAAGTATTGATGACTTGAAAAATGCAATTAGAGAAGACACAATTTTAATTTCTATTATGCATGCAAACAATGAAATAGGAACAATACAACCTATTGAAGAGGTAGGTAAAATCACAAAGGAAAATGGAATCTTGTTCCATTGTGATGCTGTCCAATCTGTAGGTAAGATTCCTGTAGATGTAAAGGAAGCAAATATAGATTTATTATCTATTTCCTCCCATAAGATTTATGGTCCTAAAGGTGTAGGTGCCATTTTCATCAGGAGAGGAGTAAAGTTAGAATTATTGATTCATGGTGGAGGTCAAGAAAATGGCCTCAGATCAGGTACTGAAAACGTTCCTGGAATTGTAGGTTTTGGTAAAGCAGCAGAACTTGCATATGAGCAATTAGATGAAAACATTGCAAAACTTTCCCAAATGAGAGATGCTCTTATTGAAAAGATTACAGATAGAATTCCTGAAAGCTACCTAAACGGTGATAGAGTCAATAGGCTTCCAAACAATGCAAACTTCAGGTTTGCGGCAATCGAAGGTGAAGGCCTTATTCTAAGATTGGATGCAAAAGGAATCAATGGTGCAACAGGTTCTGCATGTTCCTCTAAAAGTCTTAAGGCATCATATGTCTTAAGTGCATTAGGATTGGAAGATGCTGAAATTCATGGTTCATTAAGATTGAGCTTAGGTACTGAAAACAGTATGGAAGATGTTGATGTGGTTGTAGATGCAATCGAAGAAGTTGTTGCAGGATTAAGAAGAATGTCTCCATTGTGGGATAATGAAAATAATGAATCCTTAGAATTGGATGAATCTAAATTTACAGATCCTGACCATTAAATTAACTATTAAATTTATTTAAATAATTAATTGCAATTGAATAGGAAAAGTTTATATCTGATTAAATTAAAACTAAGTAAAGAAATAAGGTGATATGATGTACAGTGAAAAAGTAATGGATCATTTTGCAAATCCAAGAAATACTGGTGTAATTGAAAACGCAAGTGGTGAAGGAACAGTTGGAAATCCTACTTGTGGAGATTTGATGACTATCTATATTGATGTAGATGAAAATGAAGTAATTCAAGATATCAAATTTGAAACATTCGGCTGTGGTGCTGCAATCGCTACAAGCAGTATGATAACTGAAATTGCTATGGGAATGACTGTTGATGAAGCTTTAAAGATTACAAGAAATGATGTGGCTGATGCATTGGATGGTCTTCCACCAATTAAAATGCATTGTTCTAATTTAGCAGCAGATGCATTAGCTGAAGCAATCAAAGATTACAAATCTAAAAATTCAAAATAATTTTTGGTAGATTTTATTATTTCATTATTTTTTATAATTTTTTAATTTTATTTTATTTTTTAATTTTATTTTATTTAAATTTTTTAATTCTAAAATTTTTATTTTTATTTTTCTTAACACTTTTTTTATTTTTCAACTTTTTCAATT
>JADLKP010000306.1 GCA_016838945.1 Methanobrevibacter sp. | reverse complement strand
AATATAATTATAAAATTATTCTTAAAATTGGAGGATATGAAATGTTTATAGGAGAAGCTCTCATTGGAGACGGAGACGAATTAGCACACGTTGATTTACTTATTGGTGAAAAAGACGGCCCTGTAGGAAACGCTTTCGCTAATGGATTAAGCCAATTATCTGTTGGACACACCCCATTGCTCAGTGTAATCAGACCTAACTTAATTACCAAACCAGCTACCATCATCATTCCTAAGGTAACTGTCGGTGACTTGGATGATGCAAGCAAAATCTTTGGACCAGCTCAAACTGCTGTAGGCAGAGCTGTAGCTGACTGTGTAGAAGAAGGAATCATTCCTAAAGACAAAGTCGAAGATTGGGTAATCAATGCAAGCGTATTCATCAGCCCAGCTGCTGAAGACTACAGAAAAATTTACCAATACAACTATGCTGCAACAAAACTTGCAATAAGAAGAGCATTAAAAGGATATCCGGATATTGATAAAGTGCTATACGAAAAAGATCGTGGAACCCACGCAATCATGGGATTCAAAGCAATCAAACTCTACGAACCACCTTACTTGCAAGTTGCTCTTGACCTTGACAACATGGATGCTATGGAAAGAATCATCAAGCAACTCCCTAACAGAGAAAGAATCCTCCTAGAAGCAGGAACTCCTCTTGTTAAAAAATTCGGTGTCGGCATAGTCGGTAAAATCAGAGAATTGGCTCCAAGCGGATTCATCATTGCTGACTTGAAAACCTTGGATGTCGGAAGAGTTGAAGTTAAGATGGCAGCAGATGAAACTGCTGATGCAGTGGCAATTTCCGGTCTCGGAACCATTGAATCCATTGAAAAGGCTATTCACGAATGTCAAAAACAAGGCATCTACTCCATCCTCGATATGATGAATGTGGATGACTTCACCAAAAAACTCAAGAAACTCAACCCAGAGTTCTTGCCTGACATTGTTCTTCTCCACAGAAATGTTGACTTAGAAAGTAAGCTTAGGGCAGAAGGCAAAAACCTTGATGACGTAAGTGCTTGGGGTAACATTAAGGAAATCAAGAAGATCACCGGCGGTTTAGTTGCTGTAGCTGGAGGAGTAACTCCAGAAAAAGCACCTGAAGCATTTGAAAAGGGTGCAGACATCATCATCGCAGGCAGATACATCATCGGTTCCGGTGACCCAAGAAGAGCTGCAGAAGATTTCTTAGCTCAAATGCCTGTAGATCCAAACCACATGAGAGTGGTAATGGAAGACGATGAACAAATCTAAGTTCAGTGAAAGAATTAAAATTATTAAAGCCTTAGCTAATTAGAGTTATTCTGATTAGCTATTTTTTTTAAATAAATTCTGATAGATTTTTATGAAAAGGTGATAGAATGGGATTTTGCAATTCTTGTGGAAGACCTATGGGAAGAAATGACTATGGAACCAATGAAGATGGAAGTCCAAATATGGATTACTGTAAGGATTGTTTCCAAGATGGTGAATTTACAGAACCTGACATAACCATAAATGAAATGATTATCAGACATGCAAAAAGAATGCTTAAAAGAAATCCTGATTTGCGTGAAGAGGAAGCAACCGGAATACTTTGCAACTTCTTGCCGAACCTAAAAAGATGGAATCCAAATCCTGATGATGAAATCGATGAGGATGAGGAACCGGTAATGGGTTACAGAGGAAATGCAAGAGACATGGTCTGATTAAAAAAAGCATAAAACGTATTTTATTGAAAACAAGTTATAGAAGTTTTTGTTTGAGTTTTATTTGAAGTTTTAACTTCTATAATTACTATTTTTATTTAAAACTTCAAGACTAGAAAAAAAGCAAATTCTAAAATAAACTAGTTCTGAAATAAGTTAATTAAAAAAAGAGATTGAACAATAATTTTCCAATATTTTTCAAATTATAATGAACTTATTATATCTTAAAAATAAAATTATAATCTCCTAAAAATAAAATTATA
>JADLKP010000031.1 GCA_016838945.1 Methanobrevibacter sp. | reverse complement strand
AAGAAAGCTACAATTAATTTATTAAAAATGTTTATAATATATTAATATCAAAATACATAATGTATAATATATAATAATATATGATGATAAGGAGATAATTATGAAAATTTGTATTGTAGGGCAAGGGTACATCGGTTTGCCAACAGCAGCGTTATTTGCTAAGAATGGATGTGAGGTTCTCGGAGTTGATGTCAATGAAGAGATTGTGAAAAAATTAAATCAAGGAATAGCTCATATAGAAGAACCAGGAATCTCTGATGCAATAGAAAATGCTGTTTTCAAAGGGCATTATCATGCTTCAAAAATCCCTGAAGAAGCAGATACATTTATTATTACAGTACCTACACCTTATGTAAAAGAAGACTTAAGCTGTGACTTGAGTTATGTAATCTCTGCATGTGAATCAATATTACCTGTTTTAAATAAGGGAAATGTAGTTATCATTGAATCCACTATTGCTCCAATGTCTACTGACGAAGTAATAAAACCAATCTTTGAAAAAGCAGGATTTAATATTGGGGAGGATTTATTCCTTGCTCACTGCCCCGAAAGAGTTCTTCCTGGACAAATTATGGAGGAATTGGTAAACAACAATAGAATCGTTGGAGGAATCACTGAAGAATGCAGTCACAAAGCTGCAGATGTTTATAGAACCTTTGTAAAAGGTGAAATAATTGAAACTGAAGCAAAAACTGCAGAATTGTCCAAATGTATGGAAAACACATTTAGAGATGTGAATATTGCACTTGCAAACGAACTTGCGAAAATATGTGCAGAAATTGGTGTAAATGCACTTGATGTTATTGAAATGGCCAATAAACACCCAAGAGTAAACATTCATAGTCCTGGACCTGGAGTAGGGGGTCATTGTTTAGCTATTGATCCATATTTTATCTATGCAAAAGCTCCGGATGTTGCGAAAATAATCAAATTAGCGAGAGATACAAATAACAGTATGCCCGGATTTGTTATTGAAAATACTGGTAGGATACTTGCTAAACTGGATAAGGACGCTCAAAAGATCAGTGTATTTGGAGTGGCATATAAAGGAAACACTGATGATGCAAGAGAAAGCCCAGCATTTGAAATTATCTATGGTTTAAGGGCTGCAGGATATGAGGTTGCAATTCATGACCCTCAT
The DNA here is from genome assembly GCA_016838945.1 of Methanobrevibacter sp. Lineage (GTDB taxonomy): Archaea > Methanobacteriota > Methanobacteria > Methanobacteriales > Methanobacteriaceae > Methanobrevibacter. The sequence goes on along the minus strand of JADLKP010000031.1, from coordinate 14,563 downwards.
TTTGACAATCCGGAATACGTTTCCTTTGAGGAAGCAATAAAAGATTCCTCATTGATATTGATTTTAGCAGATCATGACCAATTTAAAGACTTGGATTATGAAAAAATCAGAAAAGAGATGAAAACACCAATAATATTTGATACAAAGAATATCTTAAAGGAATCTGACGAAGGTGTTGAATCAATTAATTTCGGTAATTTATATAAATTTATACATTAAAAAAATCTAAAACTTTATCCACAACCCAATGAATTATTATAAAAAATTAATAAGACTGTTTTTAAGGTGACATAATGACAACAATAGCTGAAAAAATATTAGCCAGAGCTTCTGGAAAAGGAGAAGTGGAAGCCGGTGAAATTGTAATGGCAAATATTGATATTGCCATGATACATGACTTGACTGGCCCTCTTGCAGTTGAATCATTTAATAAAATTGGAAGTGAAAAAGTATGGGACCCTTTAAAAATAGTCATTCCCTTTGACCATCAAGTTCCTGCAGATTCCCTGGATTCTGCAAATAATCATATATTTATGAGAAAATTTGCAAAAGAGCAAAGAATAGAACACTTTTACGATGTTAATGAAGGAATTTGCCATCAAGTCTTGCCTGAAAAAGGGCACGTGTTGCCAGGGACCCTTATTGTAGGTGCAGATTCACATACCTGCACATATGGAGCATTTGGTGCATTTGCAACAGGAATCGGATCAACTGATATGGCAATGGTCTTGTCAACTGGCCAATTATGGTTTAAAGTTCCGGAAACCATGCAGTTTAACATCAATGGCGATTTAAAGGAAAATACCTCTGCAAAAGATGTGATTTTGCACATTATTGGAAATGTTGGGGCAGATGGTGCGACCTACAAATCATGTGAATTTATTGGACAGACCATTTCAAATATGAGCATATCTGATAGAATGGTACTGTCAAATATGGCTATTGAAATGGGAGGAAAAACCGGACTTATGGAACCTGATGAAAAGACATATGAGTTCCTTAAGGACCGTGTTGCTGGAGAAAATAAAAACAGGCTAAAGGCATTTATAGAAAAATCCAATCTTAAGACTGATTCATACTCATCCTCCCTTGAGATAATCGACGTTGACGTAAGCAACCTTGAACCCCAAGTTGCCTGCCCAAACAATGTGGATAATGTAAAGCCTGCAAGTGAACTTAGCGATGTTGAAATCGATCAGGTTTTCATAGGTTCCTGTACAAATGGAAGGATTGAAGACTTGAGGGATGCTGCAAAAATTTTGAAAGGAAATAAGATAGCGAATGGCCTTAGGATGCTTGTCATCCCAGCTTCAAGAGAAACTTATCTCAAAGCTTTGGATGAAGGATTGATAAAAATCTTCGTTGAAGCTGGGGCACTCGTGTCACAACCATGTTGTGGACCATGCCTTGGAGGCCATACAGGCCTTATAGGACCTGAAGAGGTCAGCCTATCCACATCAAACAGAAACTTTAAGGGAAGGCAGGGAAGCCCTGATGGGGAAGTTTATCTATCCTCTGCAAAAGTGGCTGCAGAATCTGCGATTGAAGGAAAGATTAGCATCCCGAAATAGGAGGAATAATATGAAAGGAAAAGTTTTTAAATTTGGAAATGACATTGATACAGACATTATTCTTCCAGGCAGATACTTGATTTATACTGATGAGGAAGAATTGTCCAAGCATTGTATGGAAGGATTGGTTTCTGACTTTAAATCACAGGCAAATGATGGTGATTTCATAGTCGGAGGAACCAATTTCGGATGCGGATCCAGTAGGGAACATGCTCCAATAGCTATCAAAGGCTGTGGAATATCTGCTGTAATCGCTGAGTCCTTTGCAAGAATCTTCTATAGAAATGCGACAAATGTGGGAGTTCCGCTTTTAGAGGCGCCTGGAATAAGTGAAATCATTGAAGATGGCGAAGAGATAGAAGTGGATATGGAAAAAGGAATTATCCTATCCGAAAGCGGAAAGGAAATTGAATTTAAAAAATTGCCTCCATTCATGTTGGAAATTCTTGAATCCGGTGGTTTAATCAGTTATTTAAGAAAACAAAATGAATAAACCAATGAAAACTTAATTTTATTATTTCTAAATTTAGATAAATGGTGTAAAAATGTATAATATTGCAGTGATCCCTGGAGATGGAATAGGTAAAGAAGTAATGGATGCATGCATAAATGTATTGAAAGCATTGGATATTGACTTTAATTTTACTTATGGTGATGCAGGAGATGAATGTTTGGAAAAAAATGGCGCTGCTTTGCCTGATGAGACAATTGAACTTGCAAAAAATGCTGATGCATGCATATTTGGAGCTGCTGGAGAAACTGCAGCAGACGTTATTGTAAGGCTTAGACAGGAATTAAACCTATTTGCAAACTTAAGGCCTGTGAAATCCTATCCAAATACAAATGCCCTCTTTGACAATCTTGATTTTATGATAGTGAGAGAGAACACTGAAGGAATGTATATTGCAAAGGAAGAGGAATATACAGAAGAAGGGGCAATAGCTAGGAGAATCATCACTAAAAAGGCAAGCCAACGCATCATAAATTATGCTTTCCAATATGCCAAAAACAACAATAAGTCCAAAGTTACAGGAGTCCACAAGGCAAATGTCTTGAAAATCACTGATGGTCTTTTTAAGGAGACCTTCTACGAAGTGGCTGAAGAGTACAAGGATGAAATAGAAGCAGAAGACTATTATGTGGATGCAACTGCAATGTACCTTATCACAAGACCTGAAACCTTTGAAGTTATCGTCACAACAAACCTGTTTGGAGACATCTTATCAGATGAGGGAGCAGGACTTGTGGGTGGACTTGGAATGATTCCATCTGGAAACATAGGTGAAGATGGAGCATTATTCGAACCGGTTCATGGTTCTGCACCAGACATTGCAGGTCAAGGAATAGCCAATCCAATGGCAATGATATTATCCGCGATTATGATGTTGAACTATTTGGAAGAATATGAAGCTGAAGAAAAATTAAACGATGCCCTTTTATCTGTCCTGAATGAAGGAAAGGCATTGACTCCGGATCTTGGCGGAAATGCAACAACAACTGAAGTGGCACAAGCCATCATTGATGGCTTAAATTAAGACTAAGACTCATTTTATTTATTGATAAGGGGCTAAAATGACAAAACCGAAAATATCTGTAATTCTTTGTGCATATAATGAAGAGAAATTCATAAGAAAAGCTATTGAAAGCGTTATAAATCAGACACTTGAAGATATTGAAATTATCATAGTTAATGATGGCTCTAGTGACTATACTCTCAATATCATCAATAGCTATGCAGAGAAGGATTCAAGAATCAAGCTTATCAACCAGGAAAACATTGGATTGGGAGCAAGCAGAAACAAGGGAATGAAAATAGCTGCTGGCGAATATGTGACTTTTCTTGACGCAGATGATTGGTTTACAGAAGAGGCATTTGAAATATCTTATAGGGAAGCAAAAGAGAAAGATACGGACATGACAATGTATCAGATGATCAATTACGATGATGAAACCGGACGCATTTATGAAAATGATTGGTTTAATTTGAATAATCTTGATGAAAGCTTTGACGATTGCGTATTTTCACCTGAAAAAACTAAGGACTTTTTATTTGACCTCTCAGTCAGCAGCTGCCAAAAGATCTATAGAAACAGTTTCCTTAAATCAATCGATGCAAGCTTTCCAGAAGGGATCTACTTTGAGGATATGCCATTTTTCTTCTATGTTTATCTGAAGGCCGAAAGAATTTCCATAATCAGAAAGCATTTTTATTATAGGAGAAAGCACAATGCTTCAATAACCCATGTCGTAGATGCAAACTACCTTGATACAGTGGAGGCAGGCTGTGAACTCATGAGAAGATTTATAGATAACGGCTTCTATGAAGACTATAAGTTCGATTTGTTGGCTTACAAGATCAATGGTCCAAGGATGGCATTGATGGACATTACAGAAGATGCAAAAGAGCCCTTATTCAATCTAATCAAGGAAGATTATGAAAAAATTAAAAAAACAGAATATTATCAGGATTATTTGGACAATTTAGGTCCTAAAAAGAAAAAATTTTTCTTGGATGTTTTGAAATATGACAATTATGAAGAATTCAAGAAGGAGAATGACAATTATTGAATTATTCTGGGACCACTTAAAAAAATAAAATTTATAAATAATTACTATAATATATAAAAATATTATCAAATAAAAAATGAATTTTAGATAAAAGAAGGAGAACTAATATGACAGCAGTAAAATTTGCAGCATTATTTATTATCTTTATCATGGTTTTCAGTGCAGTAGCTAGTTTTATCGTAATGGTAATGTAGTCAAGCCACTTTATATTTAATAAACTGATAATAAATAATCAAAAAAAGTCTAATTGAAAAATATAAAAAATAAAATATTAATAAAAAAATAAGATAACTAATAAAAAAATATAAAACTTCTAATATAATGATATTAATCAAATAACGAAATAATCTTTGGAGGATAAAAAATGGTAAAATATAATATTGGTGCAGTAGTTGCAGAATTTAATTATGACATTACTCATATGATGTTAGAGCTTGCAAAAGCGGAAGCTCAAGTTCGTGATTGTGAAATCACAAAAATTGTAATGGTGCCTGGCGTATTCGATATGCCTCTTGCAATCAAAAAATTAATTGAAGCAGACGAAGATGAAGACTACGAAGATGTGGATTTAGATTGCATCATAACCCTTGGTACTGTAATTGAAGGTGCAACCGATCATGACCAAATCGTAGCTCAACATGCATCACGTAAAATCGCTGATTTATCCTTAGAATGGGGCAAACCAATTTCCCTCGGAATCAGTGGTCCAGGAATGACCAGATTAGATGCTCACAGAAGAGTTACCTATGGTAAAAGCGCTGTTGAAGCAGCTGTCAAAATGTGTGACAGATTACAAGAAATCTAATTGAAATGAATATGATTAAAGAATTCCAAGTGGATTCTTTAAATACTTTTTTTATAGCTTAAAATGAAAAATAGCTGATTTTATAGATTATACAATCTTTTTAAAAATTTATCTTTACAGATGGTAATATGGAAATTTTAAAACCTGAAGAGTTAAAGGAAAAATTTGATGACCCATGGATTGCTCCATATGAGAAAGTCATTACAATGGCTGATGGAGATACAGTAGAACTTATTGAATACCACCCTTGCCCAAGCGGTTCCAACTGGTTGCTTTATCAATACCAACACAGCAGCGAACTTATCATTGATGCTAAAAGAGATGGCAACAAGCACACCTACCTTTGTAAAGTGGGCAAAAAGCCAATAGACCTTAAAGCAAGTATCAATGCTGCTGGAATTGAAGAAGTGCTTATTGATGAGGAAGCAAATGAGGTAAAGGTAACTCACGGAGGCCTTGCTGGTGCTGGTGTAGGTGCTGGAATGTGCAGAGGCATGGGAGAAGGCGTAAAATACATCGAGCTTCTTGAAGTTGGTGGAGGAAGCAAAGAAGGAAAAGCTACTGTAGTAACTCCAAAATATGAAAAATTGGTTATAGGAATAGATGACACTGACGTAAAGGATGCAGGAGCAACCTGGACCATGGCTCACAATATCGGCCTTCAATTGAAAGAGGAAGGATTCGAGTATCTCGACCATATTATCGTTCAGTTATTCCCACATAATCCTCATAAGACCCAAAACTGTGTTTCCATTGCACTTACATTTGCTGTAATGGCTGAGGATAAGGAAAGATTGATCAATAGGCTTATCGAAATCCTAAAACATGACACCCTATCAGACAAGACTGCAATAGCTATTCTTGAAGGAATTGGAATACCTCCTAAGCTTAGAGAATATGCAATGGCTACCAAAACCGGCATGATGGATGTTGAAACCGCTGAAAGACTTGCAGAAGAATTAGACATTCCACTCCTTGCAGTTACAGGAGATCAAGGTAAAGTAGGTGCACTTGCTGCACTTGGTTTGCATGATGATGTTGATGAGGCTGTAAAGGTCTATTACTGACCCCCAAACTTTTACTCGCTTCGCTCGCAAAAGTTTGATCAAAATATTTTCACTAGTTGGGAGTGACTACTCTTGACTTTTCTTTTTTATTTTTTACTATTTTTTATAATTTTAATTCATATTTTTAATTTTTTAATCTATTTCCAAACTATTTTTAAGCTATTTTTAAACTATTTTAACTCATCACCCATTGTTTCCACATAATTATCCAATAGATTAAACAATTCATCTCTTGTATTCATTTTAAATATCTGCTGCTTAAGCTCGATTGTCTTAGGCAACTTCTTAACATAATAGGCAGCTTGAGTTCTCATTTTAGGAATTGCAAATGCCTCTCCCTTCCTTTGAAGAAGAAGATTGATATGTTTCTTTAGGATTTCCATTCTCTCTTCAATGCTTACTGCCATTGGTAGAGTGCCTTCTTCAAGATAATCTATGCAATCCCTTATTAACCAAGGATTGCCTAATGCAGCCCTTCCGACCATAACTGCATCACAAGCTGTCTCATCCAACATTCTCTTTGCATCAAAACAGGACCTGATATCTCCATTTCCAATAACTGGAATGGATACATTTTCCTTAACTTCCTTTATAATGGACCAATCAGCCTTTCCTGAGTATCCCTGATCCTTTGTACGAGGATGAACAGTGATTGCTGATGCACCTGCACTCTCTGCGATTTGCGCTATCTCTACAGCATTGATGTTATCCTTATCCCAACCGCTTCTGATTTTTACGGTAACTGGAATCGGCACAATATCTACAATAGATTCTACAATAGACTTGGCTTTATTAGGGTCCTTCATCAATGCACAGCCTGATTTTGAGCGGTTAGTGACTTTAACTACAGGACATCCCATGTTGATGTCAATGATGTCTGCATTTGTATTCTCATAAATGAATTTGGAAGCGAAAGTCAAGGATTCTAAATCAGACCCTACAATCTGCTGTGAAATAGGACGTTCATAATCAGTCATGTACAGCTTTTCCATGGTTTTCCAATTGCCATACATGATAGCCTTATCTGAAACCATTTCAGTTTCAATCAGCCCACAGCCCATTGACTTGACAATGGTTCTGAAGCTGAAGTCACATACTCCAGCCATAGGAGCCAAAGCTATCTGATTATCTATTTCAACATTTCCTATTTTCCATTTCATATGAATCAGCCATCATTGAACTTCTATAAACATTAAATCTCAAAACTACCTGCGTAAAAATGCCCTTTCAATTCTTTAGGATTGTCTTTCTTGTAGAATTTAAAGCTATCCCCATTAGCAACATAAAGATGTGCCAAAGCTATTCCGGTATCTATCTTATTCCAATTTCCATAAATCCTGCTTCTAAGCACCCCACCCTTAACTCTGTATAAGTCATAGCTGCCGTCATCATTGTGGGTGAAATACCATGGTTGGGTATTGGATGCTGATGGTGCAAATTGTGCAGGAGCCAGTCTTTCATCTCTCTTATCTGATATGTCCTCAAGGGCTTTTCTTCTAAACTGGTTAATTTCCCTGTATAAATTTCCTTTTGGCATTCCGACTGATATGATGATTATGAACTTTTGGCTGTCATCAGGATTCTTATAATTTTTAGGGCTTCCCATTCCTATCCAACAGGTCCCGATTCCTTTGCTTTGCAAGAACAAGTCCACTTGCTGAAAGACAAATCCAATATTTTGATAGCAATTCTCCTTTTCCTCACTGAAAATAGCTATATAATGAGGTGCCTTCCATCTCATCATTGTAGAGATGTTCTCTGTTGGAAGGATTTCATAACTCCATTTTATATTTGGATTCAACTCCTTTGCATTATCTATAAAATCCCTTATTTCATCTAATGTTTCATTGCCAAGTGGTGTGGCATCATAAGATCGAATAGATTGCCTTTTGTATATTGTATCTTCAAGATTCATTTTATCACTGCCTGTTTAAAAAAAAGGATTCATTCATCAAATATTGATAAAAGCGTGTCTAATTATAGTATTTGATAAAATATGATTTAAATATATTGAATAAATTACAAAAATTAATAAAAAAAATAATATATGTAAAAAAATAAAATATATAATATTGTCTATTTATGAACTAATATATATGGGGAAAATATGAGTAGAAAAGATCCTTTGATGATTGCAGAAATAATGAAAAAAAATTTTAAAGGCGCATTTTCAAATCCAATAGTGATAATAGTTCTTATTGGTGTTATTATCCTTCCTTCCCTTTATGCCCTTTTGAACATACAGGCATGCTGGGACCCTTATGGGAATACAGGAGATGTTCCATTTGCAATAGCTAACCTTGACAATGGATCATCATTCAATGGAAAGGATATAAATGTTGGAAAAGAGCTTGTTGACGAGCTGAAAACTAATGACAAATTTGAATGGACATTCGTTTCGGAGGATGAACTGCGAAGGGGAGTGTATAACGGAACGTATTATGCAGGAATTGTCATACCGAAAAACTTGAGTGAAAACATTGTATCAATTACCTCTGACAATCCGGAACAGGCAAAACTTGAATACATCGTTAATATGAAAACAAACCCTGTAGCAACAAAACTAACCGATTCCGGTGCGAATGCCGTTTATACATCACTAAATGCAAAGATTGTTGAAATCATAGATGTTGCAGCATATAAAAAACTTCAAGAACTGCAGACAGGGCTCGCTGAAGGTGCAGAAAAACTGGCAAGTGGAGGCAATCAGCTTAAGGCAGGTTCTGCAAAGGTATCTGCAGGAGCCAGCCAGGTTAAAGCTGGGGAAGGCCAAGTTGAAGCCGGCGCTTCAAAAGTTAAAGATGGCGAAAGCAAAGTTTCCAGTGGTGCAAATGAAGTTAAATCTGGAGCCTCTTCAATAAATGATGGTGCAGGTAAGTTAAAGCAAGGTTCAGCAGCATTAAGTGATGGTGCAAAACAGGTTGAAAAGGGTTCAGAGGAATTGGAGGCCGCAGTAGATCCATCATTAATACCTGACGGGCCAATAAAAGACTATGCAGAAGGAAACGTTAAGCTTGCTGAAGGAAGCAGTCAGATAGCCGAAGGTGGGAGTCAATTGGCAGATGGTTCAGGAGAATTAGCAAACGGATCAATGAAACTCGCAGACGGTTCCGTGGCTGTTGCTAATGGTGCAGGCCAATTGGCAAACGGATCTGCAGAGCTTGCAGACGGTTCAGTCCAACTTGCAAAAGGTTCAGTGAGTCTTGCTTCAGGAGCTGAATTGCTTTCCAACGCAGCAACAGGAGCATTATTTACCGCATCAAATTCATTAGGATCTACTGCAGACATGCTCGGTGGACTAACAGGAATAGATGATGAGACACTAGGAGATTATGTATTCTCCCCAGTCAAATTGGAAAGAAATGAGTTGTTTTCCGTAAATTCATATGGTTCAGATGTATCCCCATTCTATCTTGTCTTATCCATGTGGGTCGGTGCAGTGATCACTTGTGTAATGCTAAAGCCTGGAACCAGTCAAGGAACCAAATATTCCCCATTTGAAATGTACTTCGGTAAACTCTTGACATACATTATAATGAGCATACTTCAGGCATGCGTAACAATCATCGGAGCATATATTTTAGGTATTCAAATTGTTAATCCCCTCCTCTTCATCTTTTCAGCAATACTAGTATCTATAATATTCATGATACTGATCTATTCAATAATCTCTGCAATTGGAACAGTGGGAAAGGCTATTGGAGTTATTCTTTTGGTACTTCAGATATCCGCAACTGGAGGAATCTATCCAATTCAGATCATGGCTCCATTCTTCAGAGTGCTGTATCCATATATGCCTATGACCTATGGAATCACATTGGTTCGTGAAGCGCAACTTGGTGTGGTCTGGTCAAACTATATTCCAGCATTGATCATACTCTTGATCATTGGATGTGTAACAATTACAGCAGCAGTGATTATAAAGGAAAAATTGGACAAACCTTCCCATTACTTTGAAGAGAAATTAGAGGAAAGTGGATTGTTTTAGAAATGAATCTATATTATTAATAGGGGTTCAACCCCTAAATTTTTTAAATAAAAATTCTTTAAAATTATCAGACAAAAACATGAGGGAAATTATGAAATTCAAAAAGAGTCTTCTGCTTATATTCCTGTTAATAGGTTTTATTGCAATTGCAAGTGTGTCAGCAGAGGAAATTGATGATGCAACATTACCAATAGAAGACACTTCAATTGGAGAGTCAGAAGAGATAATAAGTGAATCTCCACAGGAAGACATAATTGCAGAAGAAAACGACGAAGTTGGGAATTCATCAGAAGACCCAATTATAGAGGATGATGGAACATTTACTGCATTGCAAAAAAAGATTCTCGATGCAGAAGATGGAGCCACAATTACTTTGGATAAGGATTACACCTATGATGAAGGATTCAGCAATAGAGGAATTCAGATTCTAAAGGACATAACAATAAATGGAAATGGCCATACCTTAAACGGGGCATCCAAATCAAGAATTTTCTTAATACATTACGGTGTCATTTTCAGCAATAAGGTGGTCCTGAACAACATTAAATTCGTCAATGGAAATACAGACCTATATGGTGGAGCAATATTCAACTATGGAAATTTAACCGTGAACAATTGTGTCTTCTCAAATAACAATGCAAAATACTGTGGTGGAGCAATCAACTCTGTAGGATACTTGAATATAAAGAATTCCAAATTCACCAGCAATGTTGCAGGAGGAGATGCAGGAGCAGTTTTCAGTTTTACAATAGACAAATCAGTTGAATTCTTCAATGACTTGTACAAGGACAAGACACCTGAAGGAAAAATGGAATTCTTAGACAATTTGCCATTAAATCTAAGTTTCAAATATGGAACCGATCATTTCAAGAATTGCACATTCAAAAGCAATGTGGCAAAAGGCCGTGGTGGTGGAGCGATTTATGGATTCACCCATTTGGATATCAGCTCCTCCACATTTGATTCAAACAAGGCAAATGAACATGGTGGAGCTGTATTCGCAAATAAGAATTTGAAAATCGCAAATTCCAAGTTCAACAACAATAAAGTGTCTAAAAATGGTGGAGCGGTTTATTTCAGATGCCATGAACAAAGCGGAAGCTATGTAAACAAGACTTGGGTTCCAAAGATGAAATACTACTCTGGAAATATCACCAATTGCGCCTTCAGCAAGAATACTGCCAAAAAAGGAGGGGCAATATACGGATTTTTAGATGTGGATTCTGATAAAAAACGCTTGAAAGTGAATAAATGTAATTTCACTGCAAATAAGGCAAACTCAACAGGCAGAGATGTATTAGGCGGAACCTGTACAAACTGCATATACAATTACATTAAATTGACTTCAAAAAACAAAACAGTGAAAAAAACTGCTAAAAAACTTACTTTAACTGTAAAACTTACAAAAGGAAAAACATTGCTTAAAAACAAAAAGATCACATTCAGATTCAGAGGCAAAAACTATACTGCAAAAACCAACTCAAAAGGCATTGCAAAAGTCACAATTAAAAAAAGTGTGATTAAAAAACTTAAAGCAGGCAAAAAATACACTGTAAAAATATCTTATCTTAAAAACAGCATTAAAAGGACAGTTAAAGTTAAGAAATAAGATTAAAAATTAAAAGGATACCTTATTTTAAGGTATCTTCATTTTCTTTTTTTAAATAACTGATTTTAATCATTTAACAAATTTAATACATATTTCTATTTTTAAAAATCATATTTTCACGATTCAAATAATATATCTGATTAAAGAAAATATCAACAAAATTTCACAAACTATAACCATATAATCGAATTTTCCAAAACCATCTTTCATTTTATAACTTTTGTTGAGTGCAAATATGGTACAGACAATTATTATGATTTGTATAATTAGGTATGTTAAATTCATTCTAAACCTCCAAAAATATTTTATATATAAAAAGACATAGTAATATTACCTAAAGAGGAAGGGGAAATAATTTCCCCTCCTCACCTATTTCCTAAAATACATCAACACAACAAATATAGTATTGATAAACTGTAGGAACATAGTGATAATATTAGACATGCCCATTGCCCCCCACATCCCACAGCTTTTTTTATAATCTTTAAACCATTTATTGCTGCATATATATTTTTGTTTGAAATACTTAAAAACTTAATTAAAGAGCAATTGATAATTATTTTTTAATTTTATGTGTGATTTACCATTCATATCTAATTTTAATAATTTTACTACCTATAATAAATAGTTAACCCTTTTTTTAGCTTTTTAAAATTAAAGTTTTCAATACAATTATGGAAAAATATTAAAAATAGTATTCAAAATAAGTGAAAAGTAAAAAATAACTATTTGAAAACTATAAAAAAATAGTATAAAAAAATAATAAAAAGTAAAAAATAGCTATTTGAAAACTATAAAAAAATAGTATAAAAAAATAATAAAAAGTAAAAATAAGGAAAAAGAAAGTCTTAGAACAAGTTAAAACTATTCTTCAGCTGCTTCTTCTTCCTTTTCAGCTTCAATGATTTCTATCTGATTTTCAAACCATGGGAGAATGTCTTCATCTTCAGCATGGTATTCTGCTTTAGCCTGTTCGAATTCCGCTTTAGCATCAACAACAGATCCTTCTTGAGCCTTTACCAATATGGAAGCCAAAATAGCATTCAAGTCATTTGGAGCTTCTGCTTTCCATTCTTCAATGATTTCTTTCAATTTAGCAATGTCCTCTTCAATTGGCTCTTTATTAGCCTTTATGTCTTCAAAGAGTTTCATGAAGATTATTGCTTTTCCTACTTTTTTTGCTGCACTTTTAATACCCATATTAAACCTCCGTATAGAATTTAATTATTTATTTATTTTGATATCTCATCTATTTGTCAAATATGACATATTTGAGAACAATGTAAAATCCAAGAACTGCACTTAATAAGAATCCAAATAGGCCAATTACAGAAATATCCCACATTTTTGGTCCAGTGTTTGAAAGAATAGCCAAGGATGAACCAATGATAAGTGCTGATATGATCAATGATGCTGAAAGCTGATTCTTAAGTTCAGTCAATCCTGCAAGTTCCAAATTAACCTTTATTTCTCCTTTTTCCACTTTTGTAAGGGTGGAGTTAATCCTATCTGGCAAGTCTTTCATTAAATGTTCAACATCCAAAAGATAGTCATAGCTTCCTCTTGCTACCTTAACTGGATTAAACTTATCAATCACTAATTTTTTAGAGAATCTTTGAAGTGCCTCTCCAATATTGAAGTCCTTGTCTAAATTATATCCTATATCTTCAATAAGTGCCACTCCTCTTCCAATCATTACGAATTCTCTAGGGAGTGTTACCCCATGCTTGATCATGGTGTTGATTAATTTTTCCAAGACACCATCCATTTGATCCAAGTCAGCACCGATATAACGGTTTACCAAATCTTCGATATCCATTCTCAACTCTTCAGTGTCTTGTTCAGGAGAGATGATTTTCATATAAAGCAATTGCTTGACAAGACTGTCTGCATTTCCGCCTAACAACAATAAAAGCAATTGCGCCAAATCACCACGGAACTTTTCAGATAAAATTCCCATCATACCTAAATCTAGATAACAGAGCTTTTTTTCTTCCTTATCTATAATCATGTTACCTGGATGAGGGTCTGCATGGAAAAATCCATCAAGCATCAATTGCTTGAAATAGGATTCAACTATATCGTCTGCAATTTTTTTGCCGGATATTCCATCCACTTCATTGTCATACAATTCAGTAACATTATATCCTTGAACAAGTTCCATATTGATAAGTCTACTGGTACATAGTTTTGGATAAACCTTAGGATATTTCACATAATCATGACCTTCAAAGTTTTTGGTGATCTTTTGAATGTTCATGACCTCTTCCATATAGTCAAGTTCCTTGAAAATGGACCTTTCGAATTCCTTTACAATTGCAGGCAAATTGAAGGTTCTTGTTTTTGTAATGTACTTATCTGCCTTTTCAGCAAGAGAAACCATAATCTTTAAATCAGATGCTACAAGTTCATATGAACCTGGCTTTTGAACTTTTACAGCTACCTTTTCACCATTTTCCTTTAATGTAGCCCTATAAACCTGACCGATTGATGCTGAACCGATTGGCTCTTCTTCAAACTCTGAATACACTTCATCTAATGGCTGGTCAAGTTGAGTTTCAATTACTTCCTTGATCTCTTCAAATGGGGTGACAGGGGTGTTGTCCCTAAGCTTTGTAAGTTCCTCTGCAATTTCATTTCCTACAAGGTCAGGCCTTGTACATAATAGCTGACCTAATTTGACATATGCCGGGCCTAACTCCTCTAAAGCCATTCGAACTCCAGAAGCGTCCAATTCTTCATCATACTCCCCTTGTGCAGGGTCTTTAGGTTTTCTTGATTCGGAAATTAACTCTGACACATTATACTTTTTAGCGACACTATAGATTTCCTTAATCCTTTGACGTGTTTCCTTTTTTTCTTCTCTTGATGCCATAATATCATCCTAAAATCTTAACCATATTATCGTCTTTTAAAAAAAAAAGCATTAATATAATTTTGAATTAATATCAACCA
>JADLKP010000305.1 GCA_016838945.1 Methanobrevibacter sp. | reverse complement strand
ATTTTTATAAAAACCAATTAAAAAATAGATTCAGAATTTAAAAAATAATGAAAAAAACTATAAAATTAGAAAAAATTGATAAAAATTAGTAAAAACTATAAAATTAGTAAAAATTAGTAGATATATATTAAATAAAAATAGTAAAAATCTAAAGAGAATTTAAAATTCCCTTTGAAGTTTAAAGGGATAGAGTGAATCTATCCTCTAGGTTCTTTTGCTTTGAATCTTAAACCTTTGTAACCACATTTTCTACAAGTAGTAGCTCCAGCAGGATTACGTGCATTACATTTTAAACAGATTTTTACATTAAACATTCTGTTTTCTGCTTCTTCAAATCTTGCCATTAAAAATTCCTCCATAATTATTAAATTAATTGATCAATATAACTTAAATAAAAATTTATGAAAAAATTCAAAAATTCATAATAAAAGTTTTAAAAAGAATAAATCATGAATTACAAAAGCATGTAATCATAACTATTAATATAAAATATGATTTTAATAGTATATAAATGTTAGGTTTATTTATTATAGTTTTTAAGTTATTTTTTATTTTCATGAGCTTCCAAGAAGTCATTTTGAATTTTAACAACTTCTTCGCTTGTTTTAACTGAACTGTAAGCTTCCAATAGGTCATAATTCATTTCAATGAATGAATGACCCCATTTGAATCCATCCATAATATGGTGGGCTTCTTCCTTGAATCCAGTTATATAAAAGGTTGCTGCAATAGCTTCATTTGTTGATAAAATGCAAGGTTTTCCAAAATTAACAGGATTTGCTGCAATCAAAAAAGGAAGAGATCTATGATATTTTGATAAGCTAAAGAAACTTGCAGAACTTGATACCTTATTCCAAGAACAATCAAGCCCAACTATGCCATTATTTTCAACAAGAGGCTTATCTTCATATGAAACTGCCTTTTCGGAAAATGGATTTAAAACAACTGCACCACGAGGAATCTGATGTATTTTATAAACTATCTTGCATTTTCCTTGCTTTTCCATTTTAAATGCAGTGCATTTTCTTTTATCACATTCATTTGCATGAAAAACAGTCACTCTCATAAATATCACTTTAAATATTATAAAAATTAGAAAAAGAGAATAAATTTATCATTTTCATGAATCAAATAACAATAAATATATTCTCGCTAATAGATAAGATCTATCCGTTTAAAGGAATCTCACCTGCAAAAACCTTATCTAAATACTCTTGATTATATTCAAACTCCTCTTTAGACATATTCAATATTTCATACATCTCTGGAGCTTTCTTAGAATCTTTAAATTCAATGCTTTTGATTAAAGGTTCTATATGATCCTTATACAATGGACAGAACAATGTACCATCACATTCTGTTTTATTGTCATAGGACATTACATTGATTGTATATGCAGTTCCATTGATATCTGCTTCACAAATATACACATTTATTGTATCATTTGTGCTGTTGGCATCATCTGAAGAATTTTTATCATCTGTGATATTATTATCAGGAACAGCTTGTGAGAAAAAGATTTTCCAAGGCTGCCCATTATAATTCCTTATTTCAGGCTGGCTTAATCCCTGCAATTGATAAACATCAGTGATAAAGTCCCCATCTTTTACACAAGACATATTGTATGTAATATTATTTTCCTTATCTTCATAAGATGCTGCCCATCCTTTAGTAGGACCATTATCCTTGACCTCATTCTGAGTTAAATCGCCAGTAAAGGTACCTGACATGAAATTGGTGTCAAAGTCAGTTGTAGGACCTCCAAACAAGTCCATACCAAATAATTCAAATGCTGAAGCAGTTCCTATGGAAGCTATGATAAGCACTAGGATAGCAGCAGCTATAATAGTTATTTTCTTATTAAGCATACTTTTCCTCCTATAAATTATAGAAAAAAATCTTTAATTAATAAAATATTTTTTATTAATATTAATTATTTAGATTTATCATAATAAATAAATCTTTTCTTT
>JADLKP010000030.1 GCA_016838945.1 Methanobrevibacter sp. | reverse complement strand
AGGAAAATAAAGAAATAAACTAATAAAAATTTAATAAAAAAATAAAAAATAAAAGAAATAAGTTAATAAAAAAATAAAAAATAAAAGAAATAAATAATAAAAAAATAAAAAAGCAAATTAAAAAATTAATTATAAATATTTATTATAAAACTCTTCTATTTTATCAAATGGGATTATATCCACCTTATAATACAAATCAGTGTGAACAGCACCAGGAATTATCATCAATTCCTTATTGTCACCAGTCAATTTAGCAAATTCATCTTCTGAAAAGTATCTTGAATGAGCATTTTCACCATGAATCATCAAAATAGGAGTTCTGATTTCATCGCTATATGCAATGATAGGCTGTGAAATAAAGGACATGCACCCGGTTACATTCCAACCATCATTGGAACCTGGAGAACGTGGATGATAACCTAATTCTTCAATATAATAGTTATGATAATCCACTACAAATTGAGGAAGGTCCCCTGTAAGTTCCTTAACCACACCACCGGCTCTTGCATATTCGCCATTCTTATAGTCTTCAGTCCTTTGCTTGTTCAATGCAACTTTCATTTCATATCTAGCGTCTGCAGTATCCGCTTCATCATAATATCCTTTTGCATTTATACGGGTCATATTATACATTGTAGAGGTTACTGTAGCCTTGATTCTTGTATCAATGCTTGCAGCATTCAATGCCATTCCTCCCCAACCGCAGACTCCTAAAATGCCTATTCTTTCAGGGTCCACTTCATCATGACAAGACAAGAAGTCAACAGCAGCTTGGAAATCTTCCGTATTTATATCAGGAGAAGCCATAAATCGAGGATGTCCTCCACTTTCACCTGTAAATGATGGGTCAAATGCTATTGTTAAAAATCCTCTTGCAGCAAGTTCCTGGGCATAAAGACCAGAGACCTGTTCTTTCACAGCACCAAAAGGACCACTTACAGCAATAGCTGCAAATTTGCCTGTCTCACCTTTTGGCTTGTATAAATCAGCAGCTAAAGTGATTCCATATCTATTTACAAATGTGACCTTTTCATGGTCTACATCATCTCTTTTTGGGAAAACCTTATCCCATTCCTTTGTTAAATCTAATTTTTCACATTTCATTTTATCATCTTTTAATAGACATTACTATTTTTATTTATAATTATTCTAATGAATTATAATACTCATCTTCAACTTTTTCTAGCCATTCGGCTTCAGCATCTTCGCCAGGAACTTCAACAGCAATATGTGCAAACCAAGAGTCCTTTTTTGCTCCATGCCAATGCTTCACATTAGGTTGGATTGTAATGACTGTTCCAGGTACAAGACTGACTGGATCTTCGCCTTCTTCCTGATACCAACCTTCACCAGCAGTGCAGAGCAATATTTGACCTCCTCCACTACTTGCCTTGTGGATATGCCAGTTATTCCTGCATCCCGGTTCAAAGGTGACATTTGCTACAAAAACAGCAGATTCACCGATTTCATTTAACGGATTCAAATAGGAATTTCCTATAAAATATAGTGCATAAGCATCATTTGGAATGCCAATCCCAAAGGTGTTCTCTTCATTAAATTCTTCTTTGTCTTCATATTTCAATTAAAAACCTCCCTTTAAGAAGCATAGGGATTTTGAAATTTTATTATCAATCAAATGAAAATATTGTTAAAAAATATTAATTTACTTTTCAAATTCTTCTGCAGCCTTATTTACAATAGATATCGCATTTAAAGACCTTGGATAACCTATATATGGAACTAATTGATAGACTATTTCAATTAAAAATTCCTTGTCATTGCCTTGCATAAAATTCGCTTGGCTATGAGCTAAAAGCTGAAGTTCACAGCCTCCCAATGATGCCAAAAAGCAAAAGGTAATAAGTTCACGATTTTTATAGTCAAGCCCTTTTCTTGTATAATAATCTCCAAAGCAATTTGTTGCAAGGAAACGATTGATATCACTTGCTTTCCAAAAATCTGCCATCTGATCTCCAAACAAGTCAACTTGAACACCAATACCCTTTTCTAACCTATTTTCAGGAGTAGTGGTTGACTGACTTGGAAGAGGAAGTTCGATACTTTCCTTTTCCATTATCTCATTGGCAGCATCAAAAAATGGATAAACTCTGCCAATACCCAAATAGGCAGTTGATTGATAAAGGATTTCCTTAACTTCAACTGGACTTAATGAGTTTAATGCAAGAGGAAGAATTGCCTTGAACTCATTTACTCCTTGACATCCAAGAAGACTTGCTAAAATTGCAACATATCTTGTCTTTTCATCGATGCCACTGCTTTCCGGCACTTCAGCAAATGCAAAACTGTCAAAAAATCCAGTAAACTCCGGGTCTAATTCTTTTTGTTTTTCTGTAAAATTTGACATGATTCCATCTCAAAATAAAAAAATTATATATATATATAACTCAATTAATTTAGCTTTATATATATCAATATAGTTTTATACTATATAATTGTATGTATAAAAAATAAAAAAATATAAAACCGTAAAAATTTAATAAAAATTAGCTAATAACTTTTAGAAAAAAAGTAAAAAAAGAAAAATAATAAAAATAATAGTTTAAATATTATTTAAACTATTTTAAAGCTTCTTCTACAGCCACTGCAACTGCTACAGTTGCACCAACCATAGGGTTATTGCCCATACCAATCAATCCCATCATTTCCACGTGGGCAGGTACGGAACTTGAACCGGCAAATTGGGCATCAGAGTGCATTCTTCCTAAAGTGTCAGTCATACCATAGGATGCAGGCCCTGCTGCCATATTGTCTGGGTGCAAGGTTCTTCCAGTTCCTCCACCAGAAGCAACAGAGAAGTACTTTTTGCCTTCGAGGACACATTCCTTCTTATAGGTTCCAGCTACTGGGTGTTGGAATCTTGTAGGGTTTGTTGAGTTACCTGTGATTGATACGTCAACTCCTTCAAGGTGCATGATAGCTACACCTTCCCTTACATCATCTGCACCGTAGCATCTGACTTTTGATCTTTCACCATCGGAATAAGCCTTTTCTCTAACTACTTTCACTTCACCGGTGAAGTAGTCGAACTCGGTTTGAACATAAGTGAATCCATTGATTCTTGAAATGATCAATGCTGCATCTTTGCCTAAACCGTTTAAGATAACTCTTAGTGGTTCTTTTCTAACCTTATTTGCAGAGTTTGCAATACCTATTGCACCTTCTGCTGCAGCAAAACTTTCGTGACCGGCTAAGAATGCGAAACATTCGCTTTCCTCACTAAGCAACATGGATGCGAGATTACCATGACCTAAACCTACTTTTCTGTCATCAGCAACACTTCCAGGAATACAGAATGCCTGCAATGCTTCACCGATTGCAGTTGCTGCATCACTTGCCTTTTTGCAGTCCTTTTTGATTGCAATAGCTGCACCAAGAGTATAAGCCCAACAAGCATTTTCAAAACAAATTGGTTGAACGGACTTTACAATTTCATAAGGGTCAAATCCTTTTTCATTACAAATGGCCTTTGCTTCTTCGAAGTCCTTAATGCCATATTTTTCAAAAACAGGAACTATTTGATCTATTCTTCTTTCATAACTTTCAAATAAACTCATAATAATTCCTCCTATTCCTTCCTTGGGTCAATTGTCTTAACCCCATCATCAAATCTTCCATATTGGCCGCTTGCCTTTTCGATTGCTTCTGCAGGGTCTGTGCCATCTTTGATAAGGTCAAGCATAACCCCCATATTGATGTATTTGTATCCGATGATTTCATCATCTTCGTCAAGTGCTATTTCAGTGATGTAACCTTCAGTGAGTTCCAAGTATCTTGGTCCTTTTGCTTTTGTTGAGTAGATGGTTCCAACTTGGGATCTGTGACCTTTTCCTAAGTCTTCAAGGCCAGCCCCAACTGGAAGACCTCCTTCTGAAAATGCAGATTGTGTTCTACCATAAACAATTTGCAAGAATAATTCACGCATAGCTGTGTTGATTGCATCACATACAAGGTCTGTATTCAATGCTTCAAGGATTGTCTTTCCAACAAGAATTTCACCAGCCATAGCTGCAGAATGAGTCATACCAGAGCATCCGATAGTTTCCACCAATGCCTCTTCGATGATTCCTTCCTTAACATTTAAGGTTAATTTGCAGCATCCTTGTTGAGGTGCACACCATCCGATACCATGAGTGAGTCCGGAAATGTCACTGATTTCCTTGGATTTGACCCATCTTCCCTCTTCAGGAATAGGTGCAGGACCATGGTCTGCTCCCTTATGAACAGGACACATATTTTCAATTTCTTTTGAATAAATCATTTCAATCTCCACTTAAAAATCTTAGAATTATTTTAAATTATTTAAATTATTAAAAATGATAAAAAAATTTAATAATTTTATAATCTTTATGTATTTATATTTGTTTTATTCAGTATATAATGTTTGATTTTGTATTGTGGAAAAAATTAAAAAGGAAAAAACAGAAACTATATTCCTAAAATATGCTACTCTTCTAGAAATAATGTAAAGAAAAAACCTTTTTTCATGAGTTCGTATAAAATCTAATTTACATTGATAAAGTAAGTTAAAGAATGCATTCATGCATAAAATTAAATATGCAATAAACACTAAAAGTGCCAGCATTCAAACTCACCTCCCATAAATATAGGGAAAAATATAAAGAAAAATGTTATCAATCTCAATTTTTCACCTAAGTATATTATGAGTTTTCTGTTTTTGGTAAATAATATAAAACTTTTAAAAATAGAGCATTAAAATTGAAAAAATGAATAAAAAGTAAAAAAAGAAAAAGGATATAAAAATGTAGCATTACCCTTTTTCAACCATAATATACATAGGTTATTAAACAGTAACAATTACTGTTAATTATAAATATGATTTCATCATATATAAATATTTTTAAATTGCTTTAAATCCTTTTATACTCATTATAATAAACTTTTTTTAAATACTCCTTATATAATACTTGTATTTTTTAAAATAAATAAATTTAGAGAGCATATGAAAATAAATATTCGTGTATATTTTACTATATCTAAAAAAAAGTAAAAATAATGAGTTTAAGGCAAAAATAGTAAAAATTAAAAGAGAATCTTTCCATCATAAAAACACTTGTAAACTACCACAAAGCAAATAAACAGCCCCAATAATGATTAAAATAGCAAATGTTTTAGGGATATAAGTTGCCTTGGAAATCAATTTCTCCAAATCGATTCTTGAAATTGCCAAACATAAGAGAAGCAATGTCAATGCAAATCCTAAAACGTAAATAAGTATGTTTCCAACTGCATATAATGGGCTGTTTGAACTTACAAGCAATGTTATAAGAGAAATAAGGTATGCACTATAGCAATCTGCCCAAGCGATTGAAGTCAAGAATCCTAAAACAAATGAATTGACTATGCCTTCCCCTATTTTAGCACTGATTGATTTAACGGGCAAATTATAATCAAAAAACATCAGCATTCCTATAATCAATAAAAGAATCGCAGCAATGACCCTTACATAAATGATATATCTATAGAGAATAGCTGTAAAGAACCCTGTCAAAAATATGATGAGAGTGAAAATGCTAAATAATCCAATGATGAAAGACAATATCTCTGCTTTTGATTTGGCTTTTAGACTAAAACCTACAATTATTGGTATGGTAGGTATGATACAAGGAGATAATATTGAAATTACTCCTGTAAAAAATGAAATAATAGGCATTATCTCCATAACATCACCATATTAAATTAAAATAAATTAAAATAAATTAAATTAAATTAAATTATTCAATTTGTTCAAGTTCATCCAAGAATTCTTCAGCATCTAAATATCCATCGATTTGATAAACGAAATCCTCATCTCCACTGACAAATACCACAGTTGGAGTCCCATACACATTATAATTACTTGCTATCATAGGATTTTTATTTACATCCACAATAGTAGGGATATACTTTTCATTTATAGCATCCTGAACTTTAGAATCAGTTAAAGTATTTTCTTTAAGTATCTCACAATAAACACAGGATTTTTGATCAAAAATGACCATGACAGTCTTATTTTCTAATTTAGCATCCTTTAAAGATTGCTCCAAATCAAAACTTACATTTAAACCATCAATATATTTATCATAATAAGCATTTTCCGCACTAACAGATACAATAAATCCGCTCATTAAAAATAGTGTAATGATTGAAATTATTACCAAGTTTCTTAATTCCATCTTTTTCCCCCAAATTATGAATTTAATAATACTTAGATTTTATAATAAATAAAGTTTTTTATAAAAAAATGAAATAGAATATAAAAATTAAAATTAGAATAAATTGAAAAAGAATAAAAATTAAAATTAGAATAAATTGAAAAAGAATAAAAATTAAAATTAGAATAAATTGAAAAAGAATAAAAATTAAAATTAGAATAAATTGAAAAAGAATAAAAATTAAAAATAGAATAAATTGAAAAAGAATAAAAATTAAAAATAGAATAATTAAATTTATTCCAAATTAACAAAGTTCTTAAGTATTTTCAAACCTGGAACTCCGCTTTTTTCTGGGTGGAATTGAGTTGCAAATACATTATCCTTGGATACTGCAGCAGTTACATCAAATCCATAATCAGCTGTTGCAGATAGATTTTCACTATCATCAAGCACTGCATGATAAGAGTGTACAAAGTAAAAGTCCTTGCCGTCTACACCTTCTAAAATAGGACAATCCTTTGTTTGCTTGATTTGATTCCAACCCATATGAGGTATTTTTCTACCTTCAGGAATCTTTGCAACATGTCCTTTGAAAATATCGAGTCCTTTCACTCCCGGAGATTCTTCACTTGAGGATAAAAGAACTTGAAGCCCTAAGCAAATACCTAAAAATGGTTTTCCATCATCAATATGCTCGAAAATAAGATCCTTATAAGGTTCAATATTCTCCATAGCAGTTCCGAAAGCACCTACACCTGGAAGAACAAGATGTTTAGCATTGGCTATCTCTGATGGATCATCTGTAATGATTGCTTCTGAACCTATCTTCTTAAAACTATTGGAAATGCTTCTAAGATTTCCACTTTTATAATCAATAACTGTAATCATAAAATTACCTGCAAAATTTGAAATTAGATTTATTTTAAGTTTATTATACTAAACTATTTTTGGAAAAAATTTTTCCATGATTTAAATTAAAATAACAATAAATTAAACTGATAGTTGATTAAATAAATATTAATTTTATTCGAGCTCCCATCCAATTACTGAACGTATCATCATACCAAAGTCAGAATCAACTATCTCATCTACACCTAATGTCTTAGAATGAGCATCTAATTCAGCAATTACATGTGAGTAGCCTAATTCATTAAGCGGTTGAACAAGTCTTGGACCGTCTGTAACTGCAATGGTTTCGCAGTCGAGCTCTTCAACATACAATGCATGCGGAACACCTGCAACAATGACTAAATCTGGCTTGATTTCCTTAAGATATTCCTCTGCCTTTCTTGGAGTGATAGGATATTCATCCAATCCTCCTGTGATGCATTCAATATCAATTCCAGTATCATCCAATTCTTTGGTTATGTTTACAGCATGCTGTCTTATTCTTGGAAGACCTATGTTTTCATCCAAATTGGCAATGAAATGAAGATTTTCAATGTCCTTATTAGAATTAATATTAGCATCATCAAATAATCTGGAAAAGTCACAATTTAGAATGTCTGCAAAGAGATATGAAGTTTCCTTTTTAGCATTCAATACAAATGCTACATTCTTACCTTCTTTAATTGTTTTGACAATGATTCTTGCAACCTTTTCCTTGCTATCTCCAAAATTAGGCTTGATGTATTTTCCTTGTGCCATTCCACGGGTCTTTTCCACTTGGGTTGCAAGCCTTAGCATTTCATTTTGACGATCAGCTTCCTCTTGAGGAATAACACCATATTCTACAGCAGCGTTAAGCACTGCAATAGCTCCTTCAGTATTGTCACCTTCACCGAAACCACCATGAGATTCTACAGGCAAGATGACACAATCAAGACCAAGGTTTTCAATTGGCTCCTTTAAGTCTTCACCAATGATCATACTTGCACAAGTTCCTACAATACCCATTAATTTTGGATTGAATGTATCATAAGCCTCTTCTAAGGTTTCTTGAAGCTTTTCGCCAGCACCTAAAATAAAATCATTTTCAGCCATAGCAGTTGTGACAACCCTAACGCCATCACTTTCGAGGAGCCTTCCTGTTCTAAAGCAACAGCCATGTGGCCCATGCATAACAATTACATCTGCATTTAAATCTCTTAAAGTGTATAAAGAAGCAGCTATTGGACTTGGACGTGGATGCATCATTTAATCACCTAATAAATAATAAAATAATCTTAATATATTTTTAATTAATCAAAGTACTTTTAATGTGTAACAATCTTAATAATATCTCTGTCTTGAAGCTCATAATCGCTTGCAATTCTCATGCTCTTTCTTGCATCTACTGCATGCATGAACTTATCACCGATATCTGTGTGAATGATATATGCAAATTCACGAGGAGTGGAACCTTTAGGAACAAGGAAAGCATCTGGAAGTACATTTCCCTTTTGATCTGTGAGCTTGTGCTCATCTCCAACAGGATAGACTACAATCATATTCAAAAGGTCAAAGACTGCAGTGTTTAATGCTTGCTGAATACCGGTGCTGCCATAAACATCAAGGATATTGGTTTGGATATACTCCAAAGCCTTGATTTGATTAGCGTTTAATTTGCTTTCATCTATGATTTCAAAACTGCTGTCTCCTGAAATGTATGAAATCAATCCTGCCCTTGTAGCATTCATAAGTGCAAGCTCGGATTCTGCAGATGTTGGAATAACACGAGGATACTTTTCCTGCATTCTTTCAATGTTCTCACGTGCTCCAGGCAAATCTGCCTTATTTGCAATTACTAGGGAAGGTTTTGCAATATTCAAAAGATTGCGTACAAATTCAATCAAGTCTTCATCTTCCCATTTGCCATAATCAGGACTGACAGTTCTTAAGGCTTCAATTACATCTTCAATTAGGATACCAGTACCAGATAATTGCTCAAAAATGACTTTGGAAAAGTCCAAATGTTCAGCTTCAACCTTACGTATAAGCCTTACCCAATTCTTGCTAACGATTCCATACATCCACATGACGATTTCGTGCTCTAAAAACTCAATGTCTTCCAATGGGTCATGTGAACCTGGATCAACCGGGTTTCCTTCAGCATCAGTAGACCCAGAGGCGTCAATAACATGAATGAAAACTTTAGCTTGCATCAAGTCATCCAAGAACTTGTTTCCGAGTCCTTTACCTTCGTGAGCTCCTGGAACAAGTCCTGCAACATCAATCAATTCGATTGGAATCAATCTTGTTCCATCAATGCACTGGGAGTTGTGTGGGTTGCAAGTGACATTCATTTCCTTGCATGGACATTCACTGATAACATGAGCAACAGCCTTATTTGCATCTATGGTTGTAAATGGATAATTAGCCATTTCCACTTGAGATGCAGTAGCTGAATTGAAAAATGAGGATTTTCCTACATTCGGTTTACCTGTAACTGCAATTTGAAGCATAATATCATCCTAATAATTGTAAGTTTAATTATAATACTTTAATATATCTATTTTTAAAAGTATAAAAAATTATTTGAAAAATAGTTTTATTTTCATAAAATAGCACTAAGAAATAAGGATAAACTGGTAAAAATATAATAAATACAAATTGTTTTTAAAAGCTAAAAATGAAATAAATATCTTTAATTAGAATTTAATAAACCATATGAAATGTATAGTAAAAAATACATACCATATGCTCTCTAATTACATAAATAAACTCAAAAAATAAATATTTAAATGTGACAAGTTTAAAATAGGCTAAAAATAGTCTTCAAGCTTGTTATAGGGGGATGAAAAATAGAATGGATTGCGATACAAACCATTATTTATTTTGTAATCGCACTTACAGAAATAATTGGTTTGTATCTAAAAATCAAGTGGAGAGATTAATCTCCCTGCTTGATTTATTCTTTCTATTCTATTATATATAAATCATTCCCTTTAAATTATTGAGTGATAGAATGAGTATACTAATTATAATACAAATTATTTTAACCATATTAATAGGGATAACAATTTATTTAAGTTATAAAATAACTAAAGAAATAGAAATAAACACATATTTGAACATAATATAATGGCAACTGCAATAATAGGAATAATGTTTGCATTATAGTTTAAAAATAAGAAATAAGACATAATGTTAAAAATTTAAAATAGCTAAAAATAAAAAAAAGAAAATAGCTAAAAATAAATAGCTATTAAAGTTAAAATCTTAAAGTTAATGCAATATGTAAAAAACATTTTTGGTCAAGGTTTTAGCCGAAGGCTAAAAGCTTGGTTACCCTATGTATCTGAGGTCATCTTGAGTTTGTTGTGGTGCTTGTTGACCCATTGCTCTTTGAAGCATTTCTTGCTCCATTTGTTGAGCTTGGGAAATCATTTCACGAATCTCTTCAGCTTTTGCCTCTAACTCTTCAGTACTTACTTCGAGTTTTACGAGAATAGCTAATTTTTGCAAAATAGCTTCAGCCGCTTCAGCATCAATGAAATAACCAGGAGTTTTACCCATTAAGCAAGCTCCTTTCATTCCTCTGAGTCTACCTAAACCTAAGAATAAACCAGAAGCACCAACGATACCGCCATCAGCAGATCTGATTTCAACATCCGCTTCCTTGAGTACTTCAATAATTTCCTCATCGGTAGCAGCACCTAAAACACGGCCATCTGTACCTTCAATAGGTTGACCGGTAGCAAGACCACCTAAAGTATAAAACTCTTTAGCCCCTTTTGATTCAACAAAATCAAGGACAGAACCACAAAGTTCATATTGACCTTCAGGTGCTAAAGCTTGACAATTGCCTACTAAAAATATGAAATCCCTTTCATCTGCACCTGCAGACTTCAAGTAATACATTTCATTTGTCATATCTTCCACGATTCCTCCTTCACCAACAAGAACTTGCGGAGGGAAGTATGGAGAATAGATTTCCACAAATTTAGTGGCTTCCAATTCATCAATTACATGATCAATTGCTAATTTTCCTACATGACCGATTCCAGGAAGTGCTTCAATAAATATAGGATTGTTTAAACTAACTTCTTCTAATACTTTAAATTGAGTTGTTCTCATAAGATCACCTTTAAGAACATTTTATAATATAATCGATTAATCGTAATCCATAAAAATAGAAAAATAAAAAAATAGAATAATGGTTTTTAAACTAACAATAGCTTGCTAATTAAAAACTTTTATTATTCCTTATTAAGCATCTCTTTTTTTAATTGCCTACGGTATTTACCATACTTGTCCTCAACTGAAAATTTAGGTGGATAGATCACTTTCAAATCTCCGCCGCAATTTGGACATTGGGTTTTGAGTGTGTAAATATTGCAAACAGGACACTTTTTCATTTTCATTTTCATCTGATTCACTAATTAATTTTCAATTTCACGTAAGAATTCTCCGCTACCGTCTGCATCTTCTACAATAGCAATGGCTTTTTCAGCTGCTTCTTTCAATTGCTTTTCAGCAACCAAATAATCAGTAGAAGTTACAGTAATTCTGTAACGAGGAGCTCCAACACATTGAACTTCAATGTTTTCAGCTTCTGCTGCCATAAGAGCTTTCTTAATAACTTCTACACCATCTGGGTTGTAGTTCTTAATGTCTACATATCCACTGATGTGAACTTCAGGTGGTTGGATATTCTTAACAGCAACTTCAGTTATGGCATCAGCCCACTCTTGGCTGATTCCTTCTTCAGTAAGGGTTTCTGCTCCTTCTTCAGCAGAACTTTCAAATGCACCGTAGATATCACCAAAGATATCCATAAGTTCATATCCCACTTCATCATAAGCAGTATCCAAGTCTTTATCTAAAGATTTAGCAGCTAATTCTAAGAATTTTTCAGCTTTTTGTTCAATTTTCCATTGTTGGATCTTTTTAGTCCTTTGGTCTTCCCTAATTCTTTTTAAGGAAGCATCCACATGACCTTTTTTAGGATTAACTCTTAAAACACGAGCAACAATCTTTTGATTTTCTCTTACATGATCTCGAATATTCTTTACCCAACCAGAAGAAACTTCAGAAATATGAATAAAAGCTTCTTTGCCTGCGTATTCTTCTAAGTTAGCAAATGCACCATAGTTAACAACTTTGTAGACAGTACCTACAATAAGTTCTCCTTCATTTGGCCATTCTTGACTTTTTCTTACCAATTAAAACACCGAAATAAAAATAGTTTAGATAAGTAATTGAAATTACCTATCTTTATTCTAAGATCACATAACGACTAATAAATAAAATATTATTCAATAAAACATAAATTATAGAATATTAATTGCAATTAAACATAAATTATAGAATATTAATTGTAATTATGCATTAATTATAGAATATTAATTAGTCATTAATAATTTTAAGCTTAATCTAAAACTTCATCGATGTGAGCCATGATTTTAGCTTTTCCACCACGGGATTTAACGATGGTTTTACCGCAGATGATACATTTTACATCAGAAGCTGCACGATCGAAAATGATTTGTTCATTATCACAATCTAAACATTTAACTCTTAAAAAGTTACCTCTTCCATTACTTGCCATACAAATCACCTAGTTAGATACCCATTCAGGTTTTCCTACTCTGAAAGATTTTCTGATGTGGGATTTTCCACATTCCTTACATTTGTATCTTAAATCTAATTTTTTAACCGGCTTGTTACCACCTGGCAATGGTCTTGGATAACCTCTGTACCCTGCAGTAACTCTTCTGAATTGTCTTTGTCCCCATTTTAACTCACTAGCTTTTCTCTTTTTGGAAGTGTGTACTTCGTGCATAGTGTGTTTTTTACAATGCGGACAGTAAGTTCTTTTTTCTTTAGGCATTTTCATTTTCTTCACCTTTAATAATTTTCTCTGTTAAAAGACTTTTAGAACTTAATTAACAGATTATATAATAAATAATTACAACAAACCAATTGGAACTGTTTAGGTTTCCATTTAGCATGAGGATAAATTATAACATACTAATAAGAACATTTTTCAGTTTCCTACGAGCATGAGAGTATCTACACATTCTTATAAAAAATATTTTTACATCAAATAATCTAATAATCATTGATAGAATAAATTGAAAAGTTTAAAAACTTTAAAAAAAGATTTAACAAACTGTAAACCTTGGAATCTAATAATTAAAAAAATATTTTAAAATAAGAAAATATCATATTATTATAGATACATTAATTATATATGATTATAATCTATATATAAAGTTTTGTATTTATATATAATTATATAAAATAGTAAATTTTTAAAAGATTTAATAGAATTAATGCTTTTAAAAGAGTTAATAGAATTAATGCTTGACCAGATTTGCCTTATTGTTCTCAATAAGAATTTTAGCAGTTATGTTCGGCAAGACCACTACATCATTTTCAAGGAAAGGGCCATAAATCTTTCCATCAATACCTACCATCTCACCAACATTTTCACTGATTACAACAGTTGCATTCTCTATTTCATCCTTAGCAAACACTCCACCTCTTGTCTTATCAACAGGTTTTTTAGGAGCTTCCTCTTTTTGTGCTGGTTTGTCAAAACCACCAGCAGGCACGTTTCGTTTTGACTTTACATCAAGACCTGATGAAAATCCAAGTTCAGCTTGTGCTGATTGAGATTTGGAAAAGTTATCTTCCTTAATTTCTGGCTCTTTCTCATCAGATGATGCTTGTGTCTCCTCTCTTACTGTATCTGTCTTTGGTTTTTTCGGTTTTGCAAAGATCAGATTGAAGTCATCTTCAGATGGTTGAGCATAATCGGACCCCGCAGCGATTGCATTATAATAGTCATCATCATAATTAGGTTCCAATTTATCCAAATCCACAAATTGGCTATCAGGATTTCTGAAAATATCATTGATGTTATCTGATGTTATGCTTTTATGCTTGGAACTTTCTTCAGCTGATGGAGTTTCCTCTTTTGGTTCTTGAGCAGGAGATTGAGCTTCCTCTTTTGGTTCTTCAGCATCAACTTGAACCTCAAATTGGCTGTCATCCTCTACATAGACATCTTCTGGATCTACTTGAACTTCTTCAACTGAACCTTGGGTCTTTACGACAGAATCCTGTACAGATTCCACTTGAACATCCTCTTGAGCATCAACTGGAGCAGTTTGACCAGGGTACTTTTGACTAGCTACCTGCTTATCAATGTTTTCGTACTTTTCATCTGTAACAACTTTAGCATTTTTGATTTGGTTTAACCTATCTAAAACCTCATCAGACTCTTCGAGAGCATCAGAAATCTCATCTTCCAAATCATCATCAACTGAACTTTCAGACTCAATATCTTGGGCAGATTCATAAGAATCCTCTACAAAACTAGTTTCTCCATCTTCATCGAAATCTTTATCATACTCCTCACCTTCATCTTCCAGTGAAGCCCCATCAAGAGAAGCTTCCTCAGCATATTCATCTAAGGAAATTCTATATCTGTGACTTTTAAGAGCATCCATCAATGAGAAATATAAGGTTTCCTCTTCATCTGTAAGATTCAATGGAGTTGTGTCCAAAAGGTCAAATTGAGGATTTTCCTTTTTAAACAAAAGAAAAGACCTATAGATATTATTGTTGGCGGCTTGTGTAATTTTAGATTCCCTGAGTTCACAGATTTCAGTTGCAATCCTTTGAGCATTGTTCAATAACAATTGCTCATTACTAAAAGGATCATTAGCTACGGAACGCTCAAGACTTCTAATATAATCACGTAACTGCTTATAGAAATCATTTTCTACTCTCGCCAGAGAAGATTTGTTACGTTCCTCCTTTTGAACTCTGCGTAAAACTTGGAAAAAGTCGCCTTGCATAATAATCATCTATACTAAAAATAAATTTAAAGTCTAAGATTATCGATAATAATCCTCACATTTTTAAATACTAATTTTGGTTTAATAAAGTCAATAATGTATAAATTGGAAATGGTGTAAAAAAATAAATAAATAAATTAATTTAGTTAAATTAATTTATTTTAGAGTTTATTTAGCTTTATACTAGATTAATCTAGTCCATTTAGTCTTCAGATTCAATTCTTGGAGCAAGCAAGAAACTGAGTTCTCCATCTTCTGATACCATTTTAAGACTAAGTGTTAATGGCATGTCGTTTCCAAGAGAGATGGTTGCAATTTCAGAGAATTTGTCTGCTTTAAGCATTTCTCTAATTTTTTCTAAAGAGAAAATGGATTTAGCTTTAGTGTCTATTTTTTCACCATGTAAATATTCAATGTTTGCATCTCCAAACTCACCTTCAGCAGATGCATAGAAGTTTTCTTGATCTACCATTAAAGTGATTTTATCAGAGAAGATATCCATATCTTGGATTGAGTCCTTCAAGAGAGTGAAAGGAATCTCAAACTCGGTAGGATAATCTAATGATGGAGGTGCAGGTGAATCATATTCAATATCAATCAATCTGATTTTGAAAGTTCTTGTAGCTTCACCAACAAAAGTAAGGATAAGGTTTCCTTCATCTAATGACATTAAAACACGGTCATTAGCTTTGGAACGTTTTAATACTTTCATTAACTCATCAGTGTCAACATTGATCTTTTCAGGTTCATCGCAAATGAACTCATCGAATAAACTGGATTTGAGTTCAAGATGAACAAAGGTAATGTGACTACGGTCTAAGGCATCTAAACGAAAACCTTCACTATCAGTTTGGATTTGCACTTCATCAACAATTGATGAAATAGCATCAAAACTGGTTTTTAAAATACTTGAATCACTTAACTCAGCTTTAAACATTAAAAATCAACTCTTGATTTAATTTTAAGCATTGATTATTTATTTTATAAAAATAATGCATCATTTAATTTTTTTTCAATTAAATAAAATAGGATATTTTATTATAATATTATAT
>JADLKP010000304.1 GCA_016838945.1 Methanobrevibacter sp. | reverse complement strand
ATTTATATTATATTTTATTTGCAATCGTTTAGATTTGCTCGATTAGATATAATTATTTAAGTTTAAAAAAATTTTATTGTAATTTATTATTATAGAGGCATCTTATGTTTTTAAAAATTAGGAGAGACACTTTAATAATTTTTTTATTAGCTTTTATCTTAATTGTTTGTGGTAGATTAATTATCTATGTAGCATATGCATCCTCTGCTGAAGTCGCTGAAGGAGTACCTGTTGCAGGTATTATTGTTAAGGGAAATGATATTGTTCCTATTGACAGTATCCGTTATAATGTTGAAAATTCCGGTTTAAGGGAAGGTAGTTATATAGATGGAGATATCCTAAAAACATCTATACGGGAGCTGCCCGTGACTGAAGCCGAGGCCAATGCAGAGAAGTTTGTACGAAGATCAACAATTCCAGGTACTAAAATCGCTCCAATTGCAGGGGCAGATGTAACTGTAAATAGAGAAACTGGTATTGTTACTGTTACAGTTATTGAAGATTTCTCAACTATTAATATCACTGCTAACAAGACCACTTCAACTGATAGCTATAATCTTGATCAATCAACAAGTGTTTATAATTACAGCATTGCTGGATAGGAGGTTAAAATTTGAGAATGAATCGTCATGCAATAATTGGTTTAATATTTTTGGTTTTGATGCTCTTTTCAGTAATGGCTACCGCTTCAGCTACTTGTAACGTAATTGTCATCACTGATCCGAGTGGTGAAGACCCGAACGGTGCTGCAGCAGGAAGTATGTCATTTGCAAACAACATGTTCCAATCATCATTCATCATGTCAAAGAATGATGGTTATGCTGTCCTTTCCGGGGGGGAAGGTAACAGTACAGAAAGGAACTATGCGATTATTGATGCACTTGGAGCAATGCAACATGGTTCAAGTCCGGCATCTGCTGCTGCTTTAGCAAGTAGTTTTGATGGTATTCGTTTGCTTATCGGCGGACCTTCAATGGGAGCGGCTATTGGAGGAAGTTTCAATGCTTATCTTGTTGTTGTGGATGAATCTGGGAATATCCGAATCACTCACCATGAAGGTGGTGTTGTACAACTGCCTCAAGGTTCCAAAGGAGCTATTATTCACTTAAGAAACAGTCAAGGTAACCCTAAAATGGGTACTGCAGATCGTGTACGTAGAGAAACTGCAGTTAACATTGGTAAAATGATTAGGGATGGTTATCCTGCTACCTATATTGTCGGTAAAGCTATGGAAGAAGTAGCTGTCGATTCCGGTGAAAAATACGGTGGGGGTGCAGTAAACCTTGTATCATTAATCAGTACTGGGGATATGTTCGTACCTAAAGAAGTAAACACCACAGGTTATCCTATGGATGAGAATTACTCTAAAGTGTGTTTAGACTGTGGTTGGGCAACCGGTTACCCAGATGCAGAGCATTATAGCACCTGTCCAATATGTGGTGAAGAATTGGAGGTTCGTTCTGCTACCGATGTTTTAACCAATGCTATTACCATATCTAAAGACTCTGTTTCCGTTTCTGTTTATGGAAGTGAAAAGGCAGGATTGTCAGATATTACCCGTGAAGTGGTGAAGGCATCCGTTAGGAAGTATGGTTATAATGCTTCGACAATAGCTGGATCTATCAATAGAGGTATCAACAATGGTCTTATTGTTGGTGTAGACTATGTAGAGCCTAGTGACTTAAATGTAAAGCCGGATGTTCGTGCTGTAGGTGTATATTATAATCCTTTACCTAATGGTAGAACTTCCCCTGCTTGGAATTTGCCTATTAATTCTATGGCACTTACGATTTTAGGTTCTATTCAAACGGCAATCGGATTTGTCCTGATAGTCTTGGTAGTGTTTAGAACAAGATTATTGAAATCGTTTAGAGATAGAGTTTCATAAAACTTTATTTCTTATTTTTTCTATTATTTTTCTATTTTTCTTATTTATTTTTAATATTTATTTTTAATATTTAATTTTATTTTTAATTATTAACTGTTGTTGATTTATTCATAT
>JADLKP010000029.1 GCA_016838945.1 Methanobrevibacter sp. | reverse complement strand
TTTCCCTATCTTCATTTTAATACTTCTATTTTGGATTTTATTAATTTTAATCAATTTAATTTTTGTTAAGATCTTTTTCAGTTTTCCCTAAATTTTCATTGAAATTTAATTCAATTTTTTAAAAGAACTTAAATTTATAATGTCGTTATAATTTCCTTAATATATTATAATATTACATTGTTTTAATAAAATATATATATTAACAAAAATAAATATTAATGTACCATGGTGATTTATTATGGCAGGGATATCAGAAGCTATTACCCAAATAAAAAAAGCTGAAAGTGATGCTGATTCCTTAGTAGAACAATCAACAGTCGATGCGAAAGCTATGATTGATGAGGCTACTGTTAAAGCTAATGAAATGATTGAACTTGCTAAGAATGAAGCTAGCGAAGAAGCTCAATCTACTGTTTTTAATGCAGAAGAAAATGCAAAGAAAGAAGCTGAATCTATTGCTTCCCAAGCAGAAAAAGATGTTGCTAACATCAAAAATGCTGCTAAAGGCAATATAGATGAAGCTGCTTCAATTATTGTTAAAAATATTTTATAGTGTGAGATAATGTTTAGAACTGCGAGAATGCGTAAGCTTAATGTTATAACTTTGGACAAATACGCTGGTCCTACAGTCAGTGCACTTCACGACGAGGGTGTTGTCCAAATAAATGATATTTCTGAACGTATTCAGCAAGATCCTAAGCTAGCAGAACTTTTGAAACCTTCAAAAGTTACACCGCACACCGGTAAGATCTCTTCACTTCTTATGAAGACAAGTGCAATTTCCGATTTGCTGGGGGATGCATTGTCTGAAGGACAGGGTATGAAAGACATGCTAATGTCATTCATCAGTCCGGACATTCCAGTTCCTAAAGAAGTCGAAGATGTTGATACTGAAAGCTTGATAGCTTATGCAGAATCAACATTAAGCCAGGTGGAGGGTGAAACAAAAGGTATTGAAAATAAGTTAGCCGCACTAGACAGTGAAGAGAGTAAACTTGAATCAAATAAAGTTTTAGCCAATAAGCTAAAATCTTTAGATATGGATTTAGGTCTGTTAAGTGATTCTAAGTACACTTCTACCATTGTTGGTAGGATCAGTGCTGAGTCAGCTCAGAAATTCAAAGATGAATACAGTAAGATTACAGATAATCTCTTCTACGAATTAGTTCCCGACGAAGAAAAAGAATATTTTATCATGGTGGTCGTCGTTGCTAATGAGTTTAAGGATGATATCTATACCTTACTGAGGAAAAATGAATTCGAGAAGTTTGAAACTGAAGGTTTAGAAGGAAGACCAGATAGTCTTATTTCCTCTTCTGAATCCAGACTCCAAGCTATCGAAAGTGAAAGATCCCAAGCTAAAGCTGAATTGAAAGTTGTAGCGGAAAAATGGGATGATGAAGTTCTTGCTTTAAAAGAACAATTAGAAAACGAAAAAGATAAAAACGAGGTTTTTGCCGGTTTTGCAGAAACTGATAAAACTTATGTCTTCGAAGCATGGGTACCTGAAAAAGATGTAGAAAAAGCTCAAGCTGTTATTGAGACTGCAACTGATGGTCATGCTATCATGGAAGTTGAAGAAGTTCCAGACAATGCAGAAGACGTTCCTGTTTTACAGCAAAACTGTGCATATGCTAAACCTTATGAATTATTAGTTGAAATGTATTCCCCATTGAAATACAATGAAATTGACCCTACATTATTTGTAGCTATCACATATCCTTTCTTCTTCGGATTCTGTTTAACCGATGCAGGATATGGACTGTTAGTTGCAATCATAGGATTCATCCTCTACAGAGGGATGGGTAAAATCAACAGAACCATGCATGATGGTGGATTAATCATTATGGCAAGTGGTTTATGGGCTATTATATTAGGTCTTGTAACCAATGGTTTACTCGGGGACTTATGGACTAGAATATTAGGTTGGGGACCTGCTCTTCCTACAGTCATTGATTCAATCAATGCATTCAAATATCCGGCCACTATCTTGGTTATTGCTATTGTAATCGGTGTAATCTATACCAACATAGGTTTCATCTTAGGTGCAATCGACAACTTAAGATATGGTGAGAAGAAAGAGGCAATCGGTTCTCAAATTGTTTGGTTCGTATTTGAACTCGGTATTATTTTACTCGTATTAGGATTCCTGTTCCCAGCAATCGGAATGATCGGAATGGGATTAGGTGCAGTGCTTATCGTTGCCGCTCTTGGTATGCTCATATGGGCTAATGGTGCTTACGGACTTATGGACGTATTCGGTTTCATGGGAGATGTATTATCATACGCTCGTCTTTTAGCTCTTTGTTTAGCTACAGGTGGTATTGCGATGACTGTAAACATCTTAACCAATATGGTAAATGAAATGATTCCAGTTGTAGGTATTGTTTTAGCTGTCATCATCTTTATAGGTGGACATATTGCAAACTTCCTTTTCCAAGTATTAGGTGCTGGTGTTAACGCTTTGCGTCTTAACTATGTAGAGTTCTTCTCTCAATTCTATATGGGTGGAAAACATTCATTCGAAGCTTTTAAAGCGAAAAGACAATTTACAAAAATCAAAAAATAATCAAAATTTAAATTTATAGTTTTATAATTCAATACTTAAAATGAAATTATTGGAAATGTGATTTCATATTTAAGAAAAAATTATGAAAAATTCATAATTTGAAAAATTAAGAACTTTATGCTTATAACTTGTCAAATAAGACAATTCTTATAAAATGATGTTCTTTTAACAAGAACTTTACGTTCTATTTCAAAATATAGTAAATGTTTTGAGGATTTATTATAACAAATTAATTTAAGGAGATATATTATATGGTAGATATTGCTTTAGGTACTGCTTTAGCAGCCATAGGTGCTGGTGTAGCAATTGGTTTTGCTGGTTTAGGTTCCGGTTTAGGACAAGGTATGGCAGCAGCTGGATCTGTTGGAGCTGTAGCAGAAGATAACGACATGTTTGCAAGGGGTATTATTTTCTCTGCATTACCAGAAACTCAGGCTATTTATGGATTCTTGATTGCTATTTTATTACTTGTATTCTCAGGATTATTAGGTCAAGGATCAGGATTATCTGATACTGCAGGTATTGTGGCTATAGGTGTGGGTGCATCTATTGGATTTGCAGGTTTAGGTTCCGGTATGGGACAAGGTATGGCAGCAGCTTCCTCTGTTGGCGCTATCGTAGAAGATAACGACATGTTTGCAAGAGGTATTATTTTCTCTGCATTACCAGAAACTCAAGCTATTTACGGTTTCTTGATTGCTATCTTACTTATGGTATTCGGTGGAATATTAGGTTAAGGAGGTCAGTTGTATGAGCTCTGGAGCAGACAAAATTGTCTCTAACATAATGTCTGAAGCTCAAGCAAAAGTGGATGCAAATATTGGCGAAGCTCAAGCGAAAGTCGAAGCTATTTTAGCTGACGGTGAAAAGAGGGCTGAAGCCACTAAAGTTAAAATCTCAGATGATGCAGCAAAGCAAGCAGACATGAGATATCAACAAATTATTTCTGAAGCTAAAATGAATGCTCGTAGGGCAGAATTAGGGGCAAAAGAAGATGTAATCGAAGAAGCTTTCACTAAAGCTACTGAAGATTTGACAAATATGGCAAATACCAATGACCCTGAATATGTTGACGCTTTAGTTGAAATGATTAAAGAAGCAGCTGTAGAGATCGGAGGCGGAGATTTAATCGTTTTATTAAAAGCAGATGATATTCCTAAGGTTCAAGATAAATTAGAAACCATTCTAGGTTTAATCAAATCTTTAATCAAACGTGAAAAACCTTCTGATCTTGGTGCAATCGCTACAGAAGTTTCCATGGAAACTGATGTTGAAACTACTCTAGAAATCGGTGAACCTATCGATACTATTGGTGGAGCTATATTAAGAACTAGAAATGGTGAAATTCAAGTTAATAACACTATTGAATCCAGAATGTTAAGATTTAAGAAATCATTACGTTCAGAAGTTGCAAAAACTTTATTTAATTAGGAGAGATGAATTATGGCTGATGGAATTGCTACAATAATAAGTTCCTTAGGACTTTCTAATGAGGCATTTTTAGCAATCGTTCTTTTAGCATTTGTAGTTATTGGTGCAATTGTTGTAATCGTTGCAACTCGTCCAATATTAGACATTTATCCATATCTTCATCCTAATGCAAGAGTAAGAGCAAGAAAAGGAAGATTATTTGATGAAAAACAAATTTCTGAACTTGTTGAAGCAAACAACATTGATGAAATTTCCAATTATCTCAGAGGATCTCCTGACTATGCTGAATACTTGGATAATTACACACTTGATAAGGCATTAGATATTCAACTTGGTGAAACTTACGATTTAGTTTCAAGAATGGCTCCTAAAGAAGTGCAAACTTCATTTAAGGTAATGGCTAAAAAATCTGACATTACTAATATTAAAAGCTTATTAACTGCTAAAGAAGCAGGATTAAGCAAAGAAGCTACTGAAGAGCTTTTAGTTCCTACAGGTTCTTTATATGATGATTTACAACGTTTATCAGATGTAGATACTGTAACTGATGTTATTGCAGGATTAGATGGAACCGAATATGCACCTATATTAGAAGAGGTGCTTCCTGAATATGAAAAAACAGGTATGGTTCTTCCTTTAGAATCTGCTTTAGATAAATATTATTTAAGCAAATTGCTTGCTTCCTCAGAAACACCATCTGATGAAAACAAACAAATACTCTATTCATATGTTGGAAATCAAGTTGATGTAGCTAATATTAAATTAATATTAAGAGCAAAAGTTGATGGATTAGATTATGATGCTATCAGTCCATACATGATTGATAGTGGATACCAATTAAGAGAATGGAAGCTTAAAGATCTTATGGAAGCGGAAGATGTAACTGGAGTCATTTCCTCTTTAGAAGGAACCAAATACTCTGATGTGCTTACTGATGTGCTTCCTGAATACAATGAGACTGGATCTGTGGCTCTCTTTGAAAAGGCTTTAGATAAGTTTTTAGTCAACTCTGCAAAATCCTATTCCATGAAAAAACCATTAGGCATTGGACCTATAATAGGATTCTTGTCTCAAAAAGAGGTTGAAGTCAGAAACTTGAAAGTCATTGCAAGAGCTAAAAGAGAAGAAGACTTCCCAATATCTAAAATTAGGGAGATGTTAGTATGAGTGATGTCGCTATTATCGGAGATATCGATACTGTCACTGGTTTTAAACTTGGTGGAGTTAAAAAAGGTATTATTGTAAATAATGATGAAGAAGCTAAAAACGCTCTTGATGAGTTATTGAACGATGAAATTTCAATTATTATAATTACACAAAAGATAGCTGATAACATAAGAGAACATATTAATAAACGTCTTGGTTCTGATGTGTTACCAATGGTTATTGAGATACCAGATAAATCTGGTTCATCTGAAGGCGGTGCTGATCAAATGGCAGCTCTTATTAAGAGAGTTATCGGGGTAGAGATGGTTAAATGATTAATGAAGGAAATATTATTAAAATTGCAGGTCCTGTTATCGTCGCAGATGGGATGAGAGGAACTCAAATGTATGAAGTGGTAAGAGTAGGTGAAGCTAAGCTTATCGGTGAGATTATTGAGCTTGAAGGCGACACCGCTACCATTCAGGTTTATGAAGAAACTGCTGGGGTAAAACCTGGTGAAAAAGTAGAAAGTACTGGAGGTCCATTATCTGTAGAACTTGGACCTGGTGTAATGGGTTCCATTTTTGATGGAATTCAAAGACCTTTAGAAGTCATCAAAGGTATTTCTGGTGATTACATTGCTAGGGGTATTGATGTAGACTCTATTGACAAAGAGAAAAAATGGACTTTCGAACCTATCGCTAAAGTAGGGGACAAAGTTGTTGGTGGAGATGTGCTTGGACAAGTGCAAGAAACATCTGCAGTATTACAAAAAATTATGGTTCCACCAATGATTGAAGGTACAATCAAATCTATTGCTGCTAAAGCAGAATACACAGTACTTGAAACTATTGCAGAAGTAGAAACTGATGATGTAATTAAGGAAATCCAAATGTTACAAAAATGGCCTGTACGTAAAGGTCGTCCATACAAAGAAAAATTGGACCCAGATATTCCACTTATTACTGGTCAAAGAGCACAAGACACTTTCTTCTGTTTAGCTAAAGGAGGAGCAGCAGCTATTCCTGGTCCTTTTGGTTCAGGTAAAACTGTTACCCAACAACAATTAGCTAAATGGGCAGATGCAGATATTGTGGTATATATTGGATGTGGAGAACGTGGAAACGAAATGACTGAAGTACTTACCGAGTTCCCATTCCTTACTGACCCTAAAACTGGAAATCCAATTATGGATAGGACTGTTCTTATTGCAAACACTTCTAACATGCCAGTAGCAGCTCGTGAAGCATGTGTATATACTGGTATTACTATTGCAGAATACTTCCGTGACCAAGGTTACGACGTAGCGCTCATGGCAGACTCAACTTCCAGATGGGCAGAAGCTATGAGGGAGATTTCAGGAAGATTAGAAGAAATGCCTGGGGAAGAAGGTTACCCAGCATACTTAGCATCCAGACTTGCACAGTTCTACGAAAGAGCTGGAAGAGTAATCACTCTTGGTCAAGATCCTAAAGAATCTTCCGTTACTGTAGTGGGTGCAGTATCACCTCCTGGTGGGGACTTATCCGAACCAGTTACTCAGAACACCTTACGTATTTGTAAAGTATTTTGGGCATTAGATGCATCTCTTGCAGATAAACGTCACTTCCCTTCCATTAACTGGTTACAAAGTTACTCTTTATACGTAGAAAGTATTACCAACTGGTGGCAAGAAAACGCTTCAGACGAATGGAGAGCAAACAGGGATCAAGCTATGGTTCTCTTACAAAAAGAATCAGAACTTGA
Organism: Methanobrevibacter sp.; assembly: GCA_016838945.1. GTDB lineage: Archaea > Methanobacteriota > Methanobacteria > Methanobacteriales > Methanobacteriaceae > Methanobrevibacter. The sequence goes on along the minus strand of JADLKP010000029.1, from coordinate 9,106 downwards.
AGAAATCGTACAATTAGTAGGTCCTGATGCATTGCCAGACTCTGAACAAGTTGTATTGGAAACCACCCGTATGTTAAGAGAAGACTTCTTGCAACAAAACGCATACGACGATGTAGACACATACTGTTCTCCAATTAAACAAGCAGCTATGTTAGCAACTATTCTTAAATTCCACGAAGCAGCAAGTGCAGCTGTAGAACGTGGTGCAGATGTAAAAGAAATTGCAGCTTTAACTGTTAAAGAGGACATTGCTAGAATGAAATACATCCCAGAAGATGAATTTGAAGCAAGAGTAAAAGAAATTCAAGAAAAAGTTGTAACACAATGTGCTGAGGTATAAAAATGAATGCTGATATTAAAACAAGAGAATATACAACAGTTTCTGAAGTTTCTGGTCCTTTAATGGTAGTAGAAGGTGTTGAAGGTGTAGCTTATAACGAAATCGTAGAAATTGAAGCTCCTACCGGAGAACACAGAAGAGGACAAGTATTAGAAGTAAAAGATGATGTTGCTGTTGTTCAAGTATTCGAAGGTACTACTGACTTAAACACCCTTAACACCAAAGTAAGATTTACTGGTGAAACTGCTAAAATCGGTGTTTCAAGAGATATGATGGGCCGTATCTTCGACGGTACTGGTAAACCTATTGACGGTGGTCCAGAAATCATCCCAGATAAAGAATTAGATATTAACGGTAACCCAATGAACCCTGCATCAAGAGAATTCCCTGCAGAGTTTATCCAAACTGGTATTTCCACTATTGATGGAATGAACACTTTGGTAAGAGGTCAAAAATTACCTATCTTTTCAGGATCTGGTTTACCACACAACGATTTAGCTGCTCAAATTGCAAGACAAGCTAAAGTAGTAGGTTCTGATGACGAGTTCGCAGTAATCTTTGCTGCTATGGGTATCACTCACGAAGAAGCAAACTTCTTTATGAGAGACTTTGAAAGAACTGGTGCATTAGAAAAAGTAACTGTATTCATGAACTTAGCAGACGACCCTGCTATTGAAAGGATTCTTACTCCTAAAATGGCATTGACAACTGCTGAATACATGGCATTCGAACTTGGTATGCACGTATTGGTTATTCTTACTGACTTATCCAACTACTGTGAAGCATTAAGGGAAATTTCCGCAGCTAGGGACGAAGTACCTGGTCGTAGAGGTTACCCTGGTTACATGTACACTGACTTAGCTGGTATTTACGAACGTGCAGGACGTATTGCAGGTAAAGAAGGTTCAATTACTCAGATGCCTATCTTAGTTATGCCTCAAGACGATATTACTCACCCAATTCCTGACTTAACAGGATATATTACTGAAGGACAAATCGTACTCAGTAGGGATATCCACAGGAAAGGTATTTATCCGCCTGTAGACGTACTTCCATCCTTATCTCGTTTGATGAGTGGTGGTATCGGTGACGAAAAGACCCGTGATGACCACAGTGGTGTATCTGACCAACTTTATTCCGCTTATGCAGAAGGACGTAACTTAAGAGACTTAGTTGCAGTAGTAGGGGAAGATGCTCTTACTGAAAGAGACCAAAGCTTCTTAGCATTTGCTCAAGCTTTCGAAGATGAGTTTATTACTCAAGCTAAAGATGAAGACAGAAGCATTGTTGAAACTTTAGATCTTGGTTGGAAATTATTAACCATATTACCTAAGACAGAACTTAAAAGAGTAAAAGACGAATTTATTGCAAAATATTACCCAGAATAAGTCTAATATATTTGGATTTAAAATTAATATTTTATTAAATTCGTCATGAATTTAAGTTTTATTAGGAATATTATCTTAATAGAGGATTATGTATGGCAGAAGAAATACTAGATGGTATTAACCCAACACGTATGGAGTTATTAGCTCTTAAAGATAGAGAAAAACTTGCAGTTAAGGGTCACAGTTTGTTAAAGCAAAAAAGGGACGCTTTAATTAAAGAGTTCTTCGATATCTTGGATAGAGTTAAAGGTGCAAGGGAAAATGCGGAAACCAATTTATCCGAAGCATACGAAGCACTTACTGAAGCTCAAATTACAATGGGTGACTTAGCTGTTCAAAAAGCAGCTTTATCTGTTAAAGAATCTGTTAAAGTGGATATTTCTTCAAGGAGTATTATGGGAGTTTCCGTACCTATCGCAGATATGGAAATGGAATCAAGAACTATAGTTGATAGAGGATACGGTTTTTCAGACACATCCATTCAATTGGATGAAGCAGCTAAAAAATTCGAAACTGCTTTGAAATACATCATTGAATTAGGAGAAATCGAAAAGACCATTTATCTTTTAGTTGATGAGATTGAAGCTACAAAACGTAGAGTAAACTCTCTTGAGCATATCATGATTCCTAGATTCCAAGCTACAATCAAGTCAATCAATATGAAACTTGAAGAGATGGAAAGGGAAAACTTCGTAAGAATGAAGATGATTAGATCTACTATCGAGAAAAACGAAGCAGAAGCTTTAGCAAAAGCTCAATTAAAAGCAGCTCAAAGTGAATAATTAAAATTTAGAATTTAAGCAATTCATATTTTACTTGTTAAAATAGAATATGCTAAAATCTTTGGGGATTCCCTCAAATATGGCCAAAATATTTTATTTTGGTCTTATCTAAATTTTTTTATTATTATCTTTTTTATTTTTAGATTTTTGTTATTTTTACTAATTAAACTAATTTTTACTAATTTTATTTTTTTATCATTTTTAATCATGTTTTCGTTTTTAATTATTCTAATTTTAATTTATATTTTGTTTTAGTGTAAACTGCTTTTAAATAAGCAATTATTATGCCTCTTTAAAAACAGTATATTTAATAAAAAATAAATCATGGAAAATAAACTAAATTGGAAAATATACTAAAATAGAATATACTAAATTAGGAAATAAGTTAATGGAAAAAATTGTAAAAATAGTAAATTTAAGCTCCTTCGCTTGATGCTTCCTGAAGGGTAGCCATTGCATTACGATCAGAAACTAATTTTACATAGGAAACAGATCCTATTGCTACAGTAAGCATTTGTATAAGTGTTGATACATAATCTGAAATCAGCATGAAATAGAATATGTAAAATGCTTCATTTACAATAAAACTAAGCTTGATCCATCTGATGTCCTTATATGCATAATTGCATATTGTTATCTGAATAACTGCAACAATTGGAATTAAGCCAACAAGACCTAATGTGTTTACTGCTAAACCAACACCTGTTGATAGAATAAGGAAAAATATTGCCCATCGGATTGAAAACTTATCCTTATAAACCATAGTGAGCCTAATGGTTGCAATTGCCATAATGACTGCACCAACTAGGGACTCAAAGAAAAATGAAGCGATCACCAATATTGCAGCATTGAAAATCTGGTATTTGTATGCTCTCTTATCATCATTCACTATCAAACTGGCTATGATAAAAAGTCCTGCAATCAGTGAAATGGCGTTTCCTATAAGTATATTCATAGGCAAACCCATTATGTCTATGGTGTTGTCATAATATTAGTTTTATAGTATAATAGTTAAATAGTTTATTAATTAATTCAAATCATTTAAAATTTTTAATATTTTTATCTCATATGTTCAATTATTAACATTAATTGCTGTTAATAAATTTTAATTATCATTGATTATGTCCATTAATATTAGTTAACTTTATATATAATGTTTAATATATTATAGTATGTTGTATAGTCCCGTGGGGTAGTGGTAATCCTTCTAGGCTTTGGACCCGGAGACGGCGGTTCGACTCCGCTCGGGACTATCAATTTTTTTGGAACACTTTTATAACAGTGTTATATCTTTAATCGCTATTTTTATAACCTTTTATGATTTCTAAATAATTTTTAAAACAAGCTTTTTTAATCAGTTATCCTTTTCATCAGTATTTTTTAAGTAAAATTTAATAAGTTCTTTTTTAATATATAATATTGTATAATTTAGTATGGTTTAATGGTGAAATAATGAGAAGAGATCCAATTCATCAATTTTTAAGAAATCCTGATAATAAGGCAAAGTTATTCATGGGCATTACAGGTGCTATGGTAATGACCACATTTCTAATTGTTATAGGCACTATAATCCTTATTTTAATATTAGTGGGAATTATACACTTTTAATATTCTTTATTTTTTAATTCATTTATTAATTAATTGAAATAAATTATAATTAATGGATAATTAAATGTATTTTTTTTTAATCAATATTTTTATAAACTTTTTCTTCAGCTATTTTAACATCATCCATAGCTTTTTCCAAATCATTATTGGAACTGATGATTGTTACCAAAGGCTGGTCTTTTTCTATTTTTACTCCTTGATAAGGAACATCAAAGACATTCGGAATATTCAAGTTTCCAATATTCACTTGTTTTCTTGCATAAATTATTTTCTTAATAGAATATGATTCTGCATTTGGAATCTCAATAAGTTCTCCTTCACAAGCTTTGATATGTGCATCCAAAAGATTTATGCCAAGTACATTTTCTACCAATTCATATGTTCCTTGGAATCTTGGATTAATTTCAATGACTTTCAATTGACCACTTTTATCCAAAACATAGTCTACACCATTTGATCCAATAAGACCAAATTCCTTTATCAGATCTTGGGATGTATTTTTCATCTCCTCATTCAATTCATCAGCATCAAAATCAGTTTGATTGCCATTAAACATTTTAAGGCTATTTTCATCCAATGGCAAAATATTTCCAGAATATTCAAATGTGTCATTGCCTAAGTCATGTTCAGTGATCAATCTTGAGTTGATCAAATTTTTTTGCTCATCATGACTTGACAACACTGAAGATGAAACATTTATTCCATCAATATATTCCTGAATCATATAGTTTTCATATGAAATATTTTCGAGAATTTCATTGCCATTATTATTTTCACTTAAACTTTCATTATTTAGCAAGAAAATTCCTAACCCTCCACTTCCTTGAAGGGGTTTTAAAATAAATTGATTATTATCATATTGTTGTAATATTTCATTAAGTTCCCCTATATCAGATGGTTGAAATGTAAGTGGAACGTCAAATTTATTTCTTATGCTATTGAAAAATTTAAATTTGTTGTCAACTTTTTCAGTTTTTTTATTTCCACAAATAATTTTTTTATGCTTTTCAAATTTTCCACAAAAATCATTTGCATTTATTCCAGTGGTGAGTACAATCTTATCAATTTCATCTTTATCAGAATCATTGATAGCATCATCATTTTCATGAGCCATTTCATCAAATAGTTGAAGAAGTTTCATAGGAGAATAATTTTCTTCAAATCTTCCGCATGAAATTACACTTTCCTGATTTAAAACATGTTTTTCTTTAAATGGCATCTTAAAATCAACAGTCTTGAAATAGCTTACAGAAAATGTTTTATAATCCAAGTTCAATGCAGAATTAACCATAGGCCTTGTGTCGATTCCCATGAGGAGTAAGTTTTTCATTCATTCCACCTTCAAGCTATTTTTCAAATTTTATGAAATCTTAATTTTTATTTAATGTTTTGATTTTTCTATTGATTTTCCTGTTCCCTTGCTTGGTCATAAACTGTTTTGATGGTATCCATATCTACGCTGGTATAGATTTGTGTAGTGGAAAGGCTTGAATGTCCAAGCAATTGCTGAATTACTCTGATGTCCACCCCATTTTTCAAGAGGTGTGTTGCAAAGGAGTGCCTTAAGACGTGGGGAGTAACTTTCTTTTTGATTCCCGCTTCTTTAGCATATTTCTTTATCATCATCTGGACATATCTTGGAGTCAATCTGTTTCCATTTTTGTTTATGAAGATATACTCGCTGTCATGCTTGTCGTTTTCAAGATAATCAAGCAAAAGCCCTTTGGTATGCTCATCGAAAAGAACAATTCTATCCTTGTCCCCTTTACCTCTGACTCTTATTGTCCTTTCGTCAAAATCAATATCCCTTTTCAATAATTTGACAAGTTCGGAAATACGAAGTCCAGTTGAGTAAAGCAATGTTAGAATTACCTTATCCCTTCTTTTTGATTTCCGTTTGAATGGAGTGTCATTTTCATTGACTGTCACTGCTTCGAGGAGATCCTGCACTTCCTTTTCATTCAATGATTTAGGCAATGATTTTGTTCTCTTTGGATTCTTGATGTCCTCTAAAAAATAGATGTTGTTGAATTCAAGGAATTTCTTGGAAACAACAGTAGTTAAGTAAATATAATTTTGAGTAAGGTATTTGTCCCTTTTCAAATCACGAATGTACTTTCTGAAACTAGCCAAGAATCTTTTGCCATCATATAGGTTTTCTTCCTTTTTCATATAAGTGATCAGATTATGTATGATGGAGCTGTATGTCTTTACAGTGTTTTCTGAATAGTTTCTGATTTCAAGTTCAATCAAATAGTCTTCGAGCATGCTTTCAAAATCAAACACTTCCATCAAATGTTTCTTTTCTCCATTTTCATCAAGAACAGGCAGTTTTATTGGAGATTTTTGAATCGGTTCATTTGATAAGTTTAATTGCTCTGTAAAAAAATTCATGTAGATTCCTTCTTTAGATATTGCCAAACCCATTAATCTAAATTTAGGATTATATTATTTTGATTTATTATTAATTAATTTCTCACTAATTAATTTCTTACTAATTAATTTCTTACTAATTAATTTCTTTTTAATTAATAATTTTTTTAATTAACTTCTTTTTAATTAATTTCATTTCAATATTTTTAAATAATCTATTAATATTTACTTCGTTATACCTATATTATATATTTGGTTTTATTTAAATATTTTTAAATTTTTCACTTTTAAAAAAAGATTTTTCTAGTCTTAAATTAGTAAAATTAGTAAAATTAGTAAAATTAGTAAAATTAGTAAAATTAGTCGATTATTAGTTTATAAAAAAAGAAAAAAAGAAAAGTAATAGAAATAAATAATTATTTCTATTTTATTTGGAACTTATTATTCAAATAGTCGAATTTAGTTTAAAGTAACTATTCTGAGCTTGTCAGGTCTTTTAATTACTCTGCTTGATTTGAAAGCTACTAATGTTTTGATTCCTTTGGAGTATGCGATGTCAACTAATCTTTGGCTGATTACACCATCGAAAATAACGGTGTCTGCTTCAGGGTTGTCATTTTTTAACTCATCATAAAGGGTTTCAACCTTAGTTTCTTTTAAAAGGTTTAAAGAATCATCGTAGATTTCACTGTTTCCAGTTCCTTCTAAGTCTTTTAGCATGTTCTTTAATAATTTTATTCTACTATCTTGAATTCTGTCGCTTTGTCTGTCTCTACGGCCTCTGGAATTTCTGTCTTTTCCTCTGCGATCGTTTCTACCGTTTTTTCTATCGTTTCTGTCTTTTCTATCAAACTTGTCTTTACGATCGCTTCTGCCGTTTTTGTTTCCGTGGAACTTGTCAGACTTGTTTAAGTTTTTTGCTCTTCTGTCACTGCCTTTACTGGGCCTGTTGATTTTGTTTTTAGACATTTTTGATTGGGTGTCTAAATTGAAATCAAGGTTGTTTATGACTTGTTCAGTAGGAGCTTTGTCTCTTAAAGCAATCAATACTTCATCTTTTTCAAGATCTTCGACCTCTTTGCCTCTTGGAGCTCTTGTAATGTAGTCAACGTCTCCAACTTGCAAGAGTTCTTTTAAGATTAGCTCTCCGCCACGGTCACCATCAACAAATGCGGTTACAGTTCGTTTTTTGGTTAATTCTGCAACGCTTACAGGAATATTTACTCCTTCTACTGCGACAGTGTTTTTAATTCCGTATTTTAATAAATTTAAAACATCATTTCTTCCTTCAACAACAATAATTGCATCGGAAGTATGTACATTTGGACCTGCAGGAAGTCTTTCTGCTCCAAATTCAGAGATTTCATGGACTCTCATGGATTCTCTGATTTCTTCAATCATTTTCATGCTTTCAGGAGAGACAGTTTCCATCATGCCCATATAAATTTCTTTTGCACGATTAATAACTTGTTGTCTTTTCACGGCTCTTACATCTTCCACTCTAAGAACTTCAATAGAAGCTTCACAAGGACCTACACGATTAATGGTTTCCAAGGATGCTGCAAGGATAGCAGTTTCAATTCTATCTAAACTAGATGGAATTACGATTTCTCCTTTTGCACGTCCACCATTTGAGTGAATGATAACTTGGATTCTTCCGATTCTTCCAGTTCTTTGAAGTTCTCTTAAGTCTAAGTCGTTACTTAAAAGACCTTCAGTTTGCCCGAAAACTGCACCAACCACATCAGGTTTTTCTACGATTCCGTTTGCATTGATTTGAGCGTGAATAAGATATTTAGTTGTAGTTAATTCTACACCTTTTCCCATAATAAGCCTCCTTTGAGCTTTGTAATAGGATAATTTAAGGCTAGTTTATCGTAGAATTGTTATCATAACTAATATCCTTCATGATAATTTAAAACCTATGAATAATTCTTATTTTTTCAGTTTTAAACATTTATAATTAATAATACCTCATTTTTAGTTTAATTAAAACTTATTTGATTAATGTAATGATTTAAAATTAATTATTCTAATTAAGATTTAGCATAATAACAATTTTTACTACTAGCTTAATTATAATTAATTTTAATTAATAATTTGTTAATTTACAATTGATTATAATTTTTAAATTATACTGTAATTTGTAATAAATTGATTAATTAATTTTAATAAATTAATTGATAAAAACAGATACTGTTCTTTAGAATTCCTGAATATTAATGGCTATTTAGCTCAAAATATTCCAAGACAATCTATTGTGTGAATTCATATAAAAAAAGATATTCTATGATTCTATTGATTAAAATTTAAAGATAATTATTCAAATATCTACATATTTCTTTATTAGTTTGTCATATCTATTGATCGAAATTAACAAATTGAATTGTTTAAATCCTAAAATTAAAATACTTATTAATTTAGATTTATCTTTTGATTCAAATATTCAAATAATGTGTATTAAAATTTCCTGATTTTAATATGTGGTAAAAGTAGTTTAATATAAAGCTAATTCAAATAACTCAACGAATAATTGTTATTTTTATCTTATAATTGATGAATGTTTTTTATTATAGTAAAAATTTATTCTGAATTTATTTTATGATAATTATTTA